>CAYUAN010000126.1:0-4104 GCA_964442545.1 uncultured Prolixibacteraceae bacterium
ATCGCAGGGTAAGCGGTAAAAAGTTAAAGCGGATAACATCATTGATTCCACGAATATTTACCCCCTGGAAGGTGGCTTTCAGCCGTGGCGTTTTGATGCGAATCTTGCGTGTGAATTTCATAATCTTTTCGCTCATCTTAATATCCCGGTCACCATAGTATTTATAGCGTACATCCCGTATTTCACCGGGCAGATTGCGTTCGGGAATAAAGCTGAAGCCTGATAGCGCCACCCCGATTTTTTTCCGGTTATTGTCGTACAGGTTAAAGCGATGGTCCAGCATCTGCTTTTTTAAAATATCATTAAAAAATGCCCGTCCCCATTCCTTTATCCGGTCTTTGAACATATAGCTGATTACCAACACTACAAAAAGGCCATAAGTGAAATTACCAAACTTTTTACCGTAATAAAAGGCAATGGCCGTTGCGAAAATCATCGCGATACCTGCGGCTATACTGTAGAGCAATTCCAGCAGATAACGCACCTCCTTATCCACACGGGTATTAAGAATAAGTTTATCTATAACAAAATATTTTACCACATCCCAACGGCGCAGAAGTTTATTGTTCTCTACCTCTACTTCTGAGGTTATCGGAAACTGATGCTGTAAACGGTAGTCAATTTCCTTCTTCAAACTATTTTTCAGATCCTGAATGATGTGGTTCTCTTTATTAAAAACCGTTTCAAGCTCGTAAATAAGTTGCTGATAATACCGATATACCAGGTTACTGCCGTATTCATTGGCATAGTGGAAGGTTTTGCGCAAATGGGTTTCGTTCAGCGCATTAATCTTTTCCATTCGCTGACGAAAGGTGGCAATGCTCAAATCCAGATTCTTAATAAGCCGTTTGGTATAACGTTCTTTTTCGGAGCGGGATTCGGAGCGTCTGATTTTACGAATCTCGCGCTTAATGGACTTTTTCAAGATATTCATAAATATCAAAGTCCGGTCGCAAAGCTCTTCCGCCGTGTCGAGCTGTGCAGCATCATAAGCGGCAAAAGATTGAATAAAGCGTTCCATAAATTCACCGCTGTTCTGGGCAATTTCGGACAGTAATACTTTCGGCGGGTCAATCTTGATATAGGTTTTTAACTCCCTGTAAAAATCGATTTTGGTGTAGTTTCGTTTGTCAATACCCATATCAGACGGAAGAAAAAAGAAGGTCTCAACGGAGTATTTCTCGATAGGCCTGAATCTCCTCCGTTTTGGACGAAACTTCATCTTTATCTCAATACTGTAAGTGTCCGTTTTCTTTATTCTTCCTTTAATCATAGTATGATACGGTTTTATCCTGATATCAGGATGTTGTGTTTTTCTAAAACTGATTTAGAAAATACCTAATCCGAAGGGCGTAATGCCCAGCCAACGGAAATAGGTCATTGCCATTAGGATATTTATTCCCCATGCAATAAACATCATAATGATTCCGTATTTGAAGGCGTCACTCATCGAATAATGATCGGTAACGTAGAGCAATGCCGCAGGTTTGGAGTTGAACGGCAGCGTATATACGTGCTCAATTAAAAATGCCGTGGGCAATGCCAGGGATATTATCGGGAATCCGAATCTTTGTGCAATGCCGATTGCGATGGGGATAAATATTAAGGTACGCATTGTTTTGGATTGAAAAACCAAAGCGCTAAAAAGCATACTGCCCGTGATTACCAAATAAATTATCCAGAAAGGCGTATCGTTGCCAAATCCCAATGCATCAAATGCGGCGTTTACGCTAATGGAGGGGAGATCGGTGGCTTTAAATCCCGCCCCGAGGGTGTAAGCTCCTGCGGAGAACAGCAACAGGTGCCAGGGGATATCCACGTCATTCCATTTGATAACGCCGATACGCGGCAGCAAAGCGATGATGCCGCCCAGAAAAGCTACCGCCGTGGGGCTGATTCCGTGCCAGCGGTCGGTAACCCACATAATCAATATGGCTCCGAAAATCACTACGGATTTAATTTCCTGAATGCTGACTTTCCCCATTTTATCCAGTTCCGCTTTCAGTCGGTCCATCCCTCCGGGGATTTGGGGAACACGCTCTTCGGGTTTCAAAGGAAAAACAATCTTTGAGGCAACGAGCCAGCCGATAAACATAAGGCCGACACCAACGGGAAAGGCCGCAACCAGCCAATCGGAATAGAATATATCGCTTCCGATGGCGCCGCCAATCAATGAGGCCGCAATCAGGTTGGCGCCCGAGCCGGTCATAAAAGCCGAGGCCCCCATATTTACGTCCAGAAGGTTTTGCAATACCAGACTTCGTCCGAAATTGTTTTTATTATCTCCGCCCGTGGCTCCGTAAACTGCCGCTACCACCATAAAAATAGGAAGCAAAATGGCGGCTTTGGCCGTGGTGGCCGAAATGAAAATCGACAGCACCAGGTTGATCACGATAAAACTGATAAATATGCTGGAGGCATTTTTTCCGAATTTTACGATAAACCACAGGGCAAAGCGCTTGGCAATCCCTGTTCCCACAAGCATCGATGCCAAGATAAAGGACATGATGTTCAGCCACATTACCTTATGCCCCAACTGGGCGTATGCTTCTTTTTCGGGTAAAACGTGAAAAAGAACCAAACTGATAATCAGTATCAGGGAAGTAAGATAATTGGGAATGGCTTCGGTCATCCATAATATAATGGCTGCCGCGAAGATTGCCATCATGGCAATATTCGAATGGCTGAAAGCTTCGGCCCCGATACGGTCGAAAACCGCCCGTGCTGATGTCGATAGCGAATCAGGGTCGATATTTGCAGGGTCGAGAAAGGAGCTATGATAAACATATTGCAAAAGGATAAAAATCAGGATGGCCAAAGGCGCACCAATCTTCATCAAAAATTGCTCGAATTTCGATTTTTTCCGTACGGGGAGTTTCTCCATACGGTAATTATGCATATCAAGAATATCAAAACCTTTCTCGTCCCCAATCATTTGTTTACCAGTTTTTATATGGATTTTTCATTAACATTGAATTGTAGTAGCGGGCATCTCCCGTAACTTCTTCGCCCAGCCATTCCGGTTTGTCAAAGGCATAATCCTCTGAAGGAAGCTCAATTTCGGCTACGGTCAAACCTTCGTTTTCACCGTAAAACTCGTCCACTTCAAATTTTAATCCGTCATTGGCGGGAACAATGTAGCGCGTTTTGTCGATAATGCCCGGCTCGCATAATTCCAAAAGATTTTTGGCGTCATCCACACTGATTTCCTTTTCCCATTCAAAACGACTGGCTCCGCTTTTGTTTCCTATTCCTTTGATGGTTAGAAATCCTTTGTCGCCTTTAATGCGTACACGAACCGTGCGCTCGGGCACACTGGATAAATATCCTTGAACAATGCGCGTTGATTTTGTGACAAATGGCTTAAAATCACCTTTTACTAAAAACTTTCTTTCTATTTCTTGTGCCATGATAATCTTCTTAATCGTTATGTTATAGGTATTAATTGGCCAAATCTTTATCAATCCATCCGATTACCCGCTTAATAGCTTGCAGGTAGTTGATATTTTCCACGCCATCCAGTTTCAGGTCCGAAACGGTTTTTTTGATGTCCTCTATTTCGGTGGATTCTGAATTAACAGAGAATACCAGGGCTCCGTTAATCAATACTTCGGCTACTTCACAAATGGTATCGTTTACCATATAGCCGTAGCGGGTTTTGTGCACCTTCACTGCTTGCAAGTCGGGATGCTGTTTAATCATTTCCAGAAACTCCTCCATAGTGTAGGTGTCATTTTCGAGCTTGGGCATTTCCACCATAAAAGCGGGGAAAACCTCATTTACCAGCGTTTCTTTGCTAATCGGAAATTCACCTTTCATCAATGGATTCCATTGTTCCAAACCATCCACTTCCTGAACGAATGTTTTGATATCCATTTTTCCGTCCCGGATTTTTGTGTTATTCTTATCATTGGTCCGCGACATAATGTATATCTCCGATGATTCGCGTTCCCATACTTTCTGGGGTACGGGTACCGATAAACGAGACATTAAATAAGCTGCCTCTTCAAAATCTTGTCCGAATGAGCGAAACTCAAAGCGTGGTTTTGATACTTCGCCGATTTTTAATTCTTCCTTTGCCATAATTTTTTAAAAAAAGTTGTT
>CAYUAN010000127.1:0-9715 GCA_964442545.1 uncultured Prolixibacteraceae bacterium
CGAAAGCGAGAAATGGCAATGGGCGCCGGGCAGTCCTTATATTCCCGTGGTCATTCCCCGCGATTATCTAAAACTCTATAATTTCGGTTTTGCGCAAAGCCAGAACCTGCCGCAAATATCTGAGGAATTAGCCTCAAAAGCTACGGTGGACTTTATCATTGAAGGCAGCGGAAAGCGGAAAACGATTAAAGGACGAATAGTCGGCTTTTCCGATCGCATTAACAGTTTTTTGGTGCCCGAATCTTTTATGCAATGGGCGAATAAGGAATACGGAAGGCCGGATAAGAATCGCGGGCCATCACGTTTAATCTTAGTGAGCAATCGTCCCGATTCGCCCGAACTGTATCGCTATTTACAAGATAATAATTACGAAGCCAATACCCGGCAAACCAAAGCCAGCCGCTTGAATATTCTGCTGCAAATACTGCTGGGAATAGTTTCTTTTATCGGGCTGATAATTATTGTGTTGGCGGTTTTGGTTTTTAGTGTCAGCTATAAGTTGATGATTGCCCGTGCCGGCGAAACCATCGACAAATTATTTATTCTGGGCTACGATTACAGACGCATTGCCCGCATTTATATTTTGAATTACGGCAGTCTGCTGTTTGCCGTCCTTTTGTTAAGTTTTGCTTTTCTGTGGCTTGCCAAACATTTTATAGCCGGACTGTTTGATAAAATGGGATATGTGGTAACACCGGAAATCGATATGCGCGTTATCGGACTGGGCTTAACGATAAGCTTTCTGCTTTTGGTATTTAATGCCCGGAATTTAATCAGTCAATTCAAAAGGCGCGCATCATAGCACTTTGCGCAAAAGTGTCAGGGCAAAACTACTTCCGGTTAAATAATCCTTTTGAATGATTAATACCGTTTTAATTTCCTGCGGTGCTTCAGGAGATTCAGGATGAAACACTTCTGCCGGAATTTCCGCGCCATTCAGGATTTGGGCAGCCATCCAAAAACCAAAAGCCGAAGCCGTCGGATGTTCGCCGGTAAATTGCTTATAAGCTCCGATGGGAATAGCGGGAAAAAGTTCCTTAATCAGCGCAATCTGCGGATTATCGTATGCGGGAACGCCATTGAGCCCGCTCAAAACCAGATCAATATCCGAAGCGGTCATTCCGTTTTTATTAAGGAAGATATTTATGCTTTTGCGAATTTCCCGGGCATCGTTTTTATGAAACGAATCCGTATCAACCACTTCGGCATAAGTGCTTTCCATTAGCTCGTCAGACAAAATAAAAAAGGCTGAACTTTCGCCCGTAAGCGCCCCTTTTAATGGGTGGTCGAAAATGCTTAAGGGGTCTGTTTTTTCTCTGTTCCACAAATTTGAACCGGAACGCACCTCAAGGTTTTCTTCCGTAATTTCATCCAGCCCTCCGACCAATATATGATGATAATCCGGCTCCTGAAGCAGCATTATCGCATCCAGCAAACTGTTTTCAAAGGCGGCATTATGGTGGCAATAGGTCATATTGTAGCCCTTGTTTTCCAGCATCAAAGCAATGCTTCCCGAAACGATATTCGGAGTGGATTGTACAAAGGATGTGGGCACCAGCAACTGCTCTTTATTATCGAGTATCGCGTTTAGAAATTTTTGGGTGTCGCTGATATTTCCATTTCCCGAGCCAACGATGATTCCGTCGAAATGCTTTAGGGGGGCTTGCTCCAATACTTTCTGTACCCCAACCAGTCCCAGGCGCATAAGCTTGGTCATCCGGCGCAGGCGCTTGGGCGGAATAAATTCTTTATAAGGCGGCGCAAGAATCTGCAGGAAATCTTTAGGCTCCCGCAATAGCTCCGCATCGAAAAAGCCGTTTTCGTAAGTGGGTTGCGGGCTGATTGTGTGTGCCGCGTTGATATAAACCGGTTTAATCATCACGGCCTCCTTTCCCGAATACCAAACTGCTGTTGTTTCCGCCAAAACCGAAAGCATTGCTAATCACGTAATTTATGTTCACATTTTCCCGCAATTCGCTTACCGGACTGATGCCGGGTTCCATGGGTGTTTTGAAATTCAGATTGGGAAAAAGAAACGAATGTTGCATAGTCAGAATGGAAAAAATTGCATTCACCGAACCCGCTCCGCCCAAAGTATGGCCCGTATAGGATTTTGATGAGGCGAAGGCCGGAAGTTGCGTGCCGAATATACGCCGCATGGCAGTTAACTCCGATTCGTCATTGTTTGGGGTGGCCGTGCCGTGTGTATGTACGAAATCAATCTGGCCGGGCTTCAATCCCGACATTCCGATGGCCTGCTTCATCGTCAAGTAAGCGCCCTCTCCGTCGGGCGAGGAGGCCGAAGCGTGGAAGGCATCATTACGGTTGGCATAGCCCAATAGCTCTGCATATTTTGTTTTGCCGGCGGCTACCTCTTCTGATTCCAAAACCAAAAAAGCGGCTCCTTCACCCAAGTTCAATCCTTCGCGTTCCGCATCAAAGGGCCGGCACATTCCGGGATCATAAATCTTCAAACTTAAAAATCCATTTAAAGAAAACTTGGTAAAGGGGTCGCTGCCCCCAACCAGCACACGCTTGGCCCGTCCGGATTGAATAAGCCGCATCCCGAAAATTATGGCATTGGCCGAGGAGGAACAAGCCGTGTTAATGGTGGTATTCATTGCCTCAATACCAAAATATTCGGCTGTTTTTCGGGTAGTTTCTCCTCCGCTGTGTGCTTCATTAAAATAATACGGTTCCGCGGTCTTATAATCACGGTAGTTTTTTTCCGTTTCGTCCATGCTTGCCACGGTATTTCCGGCAATCAGCGGTAGCTCCCGGATTTCATCCGTATTAAGACCGGCCATTTCCAGGGCTTCTTCCGCGGCGATAATGGACAGGAGCTGTCCACGGGTAGTTTTATTTAAATCTTTAAGGTTTGGGGTGAATGCGCTAAGCTCTGTATTACTCAGCTTAATTTCAGCGGCAAGATATTCATCTTTGTACAGGGTATTCAGATTTTCGATGGGGCCGATACCACTCCGACCGTATTTTAGGGCGTTCAGGTTGGCATCAATACCCTTTCCTAAGGCGGTAATGATGCCCATTCCCGTTACGAAAACCTTTTTCATCCCTTTAGTTTTCCTGATTTTCGCGAATAAAATCAGCCATGGTACGAATGGAATACATAATCTTTTTTCCTTCCATCGCATTCTTTATTTTTAGTCCGTAATCTTTTTCCAGCAGCACGGTTAATTCCAGAGCATCAATGGAATCAAGACCCAAACCATCGTTAAACAAAGGCTCGTCATAATCGATATCCTCCGGCTCAAGGTCCTCCATATTTAGTTGCTCCATAATTTGCAATTTCAATTGCTCTTCCAATTCATTCATGTTTAAATATTTTTTCGTTTACCAAAAATTACGGCCACGCTGAGCGCTCCAATAAAAAACAAAAGTAATTTTAAAATCGGAATACCCAAATCTCCAATCTGACTACCTTTTAATACAATGGCATAATATCCTTCCAATGCCCAGTTTAGAGGCGACAGTTTTGCCATAGCCAACATTGCCTCAGGCATCAAATAGGTGGGCACCCAAATACCGCCAATAGCCGCCAGCAGTACTACCGATATGCTGCCGAAAACCGATGCCTGATGGTGGGTGCGCGCGATGCTCCCCACCGCAATTCCATAGGCCGATGCCGCCAGTCCGATAAACAGGGTAAACAGCAAAAAGTCAGAATAGTTTCCATGGATATCAAGTGCAGAAACACCCAATAACGGGATTAGATACATGCCGATTAGCAAAAGCACCAAAGCTTGAAAAACCGATAATACCGCATACACTAATATACGCGCCAAATAAGGAATAAAGAAGGGGGTTGAGGCCATCTTCAGCCGGATAATACTTCCTTCTTCACGTTCTCCGATAATTTGTGTAGCCAGCGGAATTACCATAAAAAAGATGGCAAATACCGTCCACGATGGTACATTATGCTGTGTGGCCGAAGGGATAACAGCATTTTCGGCAGTAATCATCGGGGCCTCTTCCACCTTAAATTTCCGAATGGGAAAATCATCCGTATTGGTTCGTCCCGTGAGTTTTTCCAGCGCACTTTTATAAGAATTGAATACAATCATGGTGCGCACATCCGCCAGCAATTGTTCGATAGCCGATTTCATGGCCGACCGTAAACTGGCCTGAATAACGGGATCGAAAAATATTTGCAGTGCTACATCCTTCAATAGGGAATCAGCCAGTACGCGGCTGCCCGGAGCAGGTAATTGTTTCCGCAGTTCGTTGCTGATAATTCGTTTTGTGGCGCGTGTGGTTTTTTCCGGAATCAAAACGCCAAGGTGAAAATCACCGTTTTCGATGCCTTGGTGCGCCAATTCAAGTGTCATGCTGTCGCCCTGATAGCTTTGGTACACATTGAAAATTTCCATCTCCTTCAAACCCTCGACAATAGCTTCACCCACGATGCCATTATCCCGGTTGATTACCGCTATGTTCATACGTTCCACTTGCAGCTTCTTGATGGTTTTGTCCTGCAAGAGGGTCATCAGCAAAACCAATACAATGGGCATCAGGAAAAGAAAGGCCATGCCCGATTTATCGCGCATGAGCAAAAGCAATTCCTTTTTAATATTTCCCCAAAAAGCAATCATCAGTCGCGTAGCTCCTTTCCGGTAATTTGTATGTACACGTCTTCCAGGCTTTCCGCGCCGGAAGTGTTTTCAATTAGTTTCTTCGGACTATCATAAACCAATATTTTCCCATGGTCGATAATGGCCACTCGATGGCAAATTTTCTCGGCTTCCTCCATCATATGTGAGGTGTAGAGCATGCTCATTCCCGTTTTATTCAGGTCGATTAAAAAATTATGAATCGCCTGTTTGCTTTGTACGTCAATACCCACCGTGGGCTCGTCCATAATGAGTAGCTCGGGATGATGCAAAAGCCCGGCAATCAGATTTATCCGACGCTTCATTCCTCCGGAATAATGTTGCACCAATTGCGTGCGTTTGTTGTATAAGCCCAAGGCATTCAGGTACTCCTTTATACGTTCGTGGCGTTCCTTTTTGGCAATACCGTATTGGGTGCCTAAAAAATCCAGGTTCTCAAAGGCGGTCAGTTTCGGATACAGTGCGATACCTTGGGGGACCAATCCTAAATATTGTTTGAGGTTTTTATGACTTTCCAAAGTTTCGCCCTTCCAATAAATAATGCCCGAATCGGCCTTCAACAGCCCGGAAATAATATTGATAAAGGTGGATTTGCCGGCTCCGTTAGGCCCGAGCAAGCCTGTAATCATACCGCTTTCAAGCGAAAGCTGTACATTATCCAAAGCTTTTTGCTCATTCGCCTTGTAGGTTTTCGAAAGCCCTTTTACCGCCAGCAGTTCCATCAGCTAAAGTTTTAATTTCAAGAGTTTGCGAAACACATATTCCTCCTTATCGGCTATGGCCAAAAGGCGGTCGGCCACCGTATCGTAAGATTCTCCGTCCTGCGGCCGGTTTTTCACCACGCGGGCCGCTTCAATGGCAAACTGCCGCCACATATCTCCCGCCTCGGTCATATGCTCACTAAGTTTTTGCAGTTCTGCCGAATCCATAAATTTACCGGACTCTTGCAGAAATGCGGCATATAAAAATCGGAATCCGGCACCTCCGGTACCGATTTCTTCTTGCATACGGATAACCGAACCCAGATAACGGGCAGCGATTTTTTTGCTTTTCTTTTTGGGCCATTTACGCACATTGGCAGCTAAAAAACGAATCCCCGAAACTCCGATAACGGGCCCCGGAGCACGCACCATCATTATGGCCGTGTATTTTATGGACTTTTTGATGGCCCGCATTAAATCAAAATTTTCAGGTATTTGCGTAATATGATACATTTTCCCCTTGGGCTTATAGGTGCCCTTGGCATAACGCACCCGCTTTAAATCCTCCGCCGTAATCCACTCGGGATTTTCCATAATCGGATCCGAAACCAGATACTTACCGTCTTTTTTGGCATAAGCCACAATATTGTGTGCATTAAAATGAAAACGCAAGGGTGCGGGAAAATACGTCAAATCATACACTCCAACCACCATTCCGACCGGTATTCCCCGGGCAAGCAGCTTATCCAATTCTTCCATCGCCTTATCGGGATTTCCAGGAAAGCGTTGGGTCTTCATCTTAATTTTCAGGCTCTTGTTCAATCGCTTGAAGATAGCCCCCGGCATAGGCCGGAAAGATGTAACGGGTGCTCCATTCAGTTTTATAAAAGGAAGGAATGTAAAAAACAAACCCGAACCGATACCGAACACCATCGGTTCGTCCAATTCCAGGCCATAGAAATTCAGCAGGTTGGAGGTAACGCCATTTTCGCAATGGGCCGAAATTTTATGTTGAAAATCGATGGGTTTTATTTCCATTGTTCCGCATTAAAATTCGTCAAATCACTGATGTTTTCCAATTTGAAAACACGAGCATATTTTTCTAAAATCGCCGGCTTTAGTTTTGCAAACACTTTGGGTTTCATATGTCTTTTTACACGCCAACGCATCAGGCCCATATATTCCGCCAATATGCTGTAGTCCATAATTTCGCGATGCATAAAAAAATAAAGCGGGCTTTTTTCGCCTTTAGCGATTAATTCCAAAGCTTCAGTAAGCCTTTCGTTCACTTCATCCCAAGCCTGTTCCAGGGCAATGTTTACCGGTTGAAAACCGGGGCTTTTGGCCTGCACATAATTGCCGTTTTCGTCCACGGCATACTGTACAAAACTGGTTTTGCCTTCCAGTATATTTGCATCGTCCTTTGGTACTTCAGACAGTTTCATAGGGCAGGTATAAATTATACAACCGTAAGTTTTACATACGCATACGAGAAGCGGGCACTTTCAGGACTCATCACTAAAATCTGGTCGCCTTTTTTCAGTTTGCCCGAGTTGAATAGCTCTTCCATCATCAGATAAGCCGAAGCGGCGCCCACATTTCCAAATTTATGTAAATTGGTAAACCATTTTTCCTGGGGTAAAGGACAGCCGACCTTTTCGGCCTCTTCCTCAATTTTGTAGCGGAAATATTCCGAAGACATATGCGGAAGGAAATAATTGATTTCTTCGGTACTGAAATTATATTTTTCGCAAACGCGTTTTATGCCTTTGGCTCCTGTTTCCACAATATTGCCCCCCAATAAACGGGTGTCCTGATGAATTGCCATAATTGATTTGCCGATCAAGTCCTCTTGTGTGTAGGTACGCCAAGGTTTTATTTGTCCGTCATCGGTGCGCTCTCCTCCGGCATACATACAGCTGGGCAATTCGTTAGAATAGCTTAAAATGTCCACAAAATCAATACGATACGACAGTCCGTTTTCGTTGGGCTTGTCTTCCATTAAAGCTACGGCTGCCCCGTCGCTGAGCATCCATCGTAAAAATTCTCGTTCAAACTGAATGTAGGGTTTTTTATCCAAAAGGAGCAATTTATCGGCTTCATCTTCAAAATTATGGGCGCGCAGCCAAGCCGATAAAAACTCGGAACCGCCGGCTATGGCATTCTTTGAGTTTTCCGTTTGAATGGACATATAGGCATATTTCATCGCCAGCATACCCGAATTGCAAGAACCCTCGGGGCTGATAACCTCCATCGGACGGTTCTTTAACAATCCCTGGACCATAGAAGCATGTGCCGGAAGTAGTTGATCGGGAGATGTGGTTCCTACAGCGAGCAATTCCAACTCATCCAGAGAAAAACCGTCTGCGGCAATTTTCTTTATGGCTTCATAAACCAATTCAGCATTGGTATGTGTAAAATTCCCTTCTTTATCCAATGCGTAATAACGGGTTTTTATTCCGTTGTTGCGTAGAATCAACGCCTTGGCCTTTGACTTTACCCCCTTGATGTAGCCCAAATAATCCTCCATTTCATCAATGGAAACCGGATTATTTGGCAAAAACCGGCTCATTTTATTAATGTAAACATTCTTCATATTAATCAGTATTAAGGGAAAATAAAGGAGGATAAACGGATATTTAAGAAATTAGTCTATCATCCTGAAAAACATTATAATAAATTCCCTGAATATTGTATTTGTTATATTTTAACAAAGTCAGCAAATATAGTTATTTATTCCTTTGAAGCAGGGCAATGCTTCGCAGATGTTTTTGTACAAATGGGTAGAAAATAATATTGATGATTTTGAAAATAAGAGAAGAAACAGGGCTGATAAAAAAGATTAGAAAAAGCAGGTAAAACTGATAGATTTTTAGTCTGCCTTGCCGTGCGGGATCACCGGGGCCGCCTTTTTTTCGTACAAAGGATGACCAGAATTTAAAAATTCTGCCCGCAGCCATTTCCGTGGTTTTCAGAGAAAAGTGTAATGAAACGCCTTTGTTGTCCACAAATTTTTGCTGCAGATTATCCCAATTGTCTTCCGTAAAGCTTTCCTTAATCAGTTCCCCGAATTTATCCAGGCGGCTGAAATCTTTTTTGCTCACTCCGTAAGGAGGCAGCCATTTGAACGGTTTTTTATTTCCCGTTGTAAGATATTTAAGCACGGTGAGTACGCTGATTAAATTAGTATTCGGGTCGGCAAAAACCAGATTTCCAACATGCCGTACATCATTCTCAAGGAAATAATCCAAAAGCCGCTGCTGTGCATTTACCCACATATTACGGATACCCAAAATGGTAATAACTTTTTTGCCCCGAAGAAAAGCTTTCATATTTTTATCCTGCAAAATGCTCCAAAACGGAATGGAAAGGGACAAATACCAAACCTGATAGGCAAGCACCACCAAGTCATAATCTTCATCAATGGTAAAGGGTTTTACCGGTATGGGAATACCCTCTACCGATTCCGGCATACAATCCCAAAAGGCCTCTTTACTCCATGGAAACGGGAAATCATTTTCGGGTTCTATCTTAAAATAATCAACACGATAATCGTTATCTTGGGTCAGCGGCTTTAAAACCCCGTCTGCCAATTGTTTCAGCTGTCCTGTTTGGGTATAATAAACCACTAATATCTTTTTGTGAGAACCTGCCATAATGTTGCCGGATAATAAATTTCTTTTGCTTGAAAACGGAACAAATGTAAACAATAAAATAAAGTTTACTTTTGCAGGTATAAATCAGTTATTTAAAAACCGATTTTTGATGATGAGTCTTTATAAAAATATATTTGGATTATTTTTCGCTCTGGCGCTGTTCTTACCTATTTCCTCCAAAGCACAAATGGTAGAGGATGGCATCCGCTTTGGTTTAAAAATTCCATACACCTACGATATTGGCTATTACAAACGCTTCAGCTCCCGTATTGGCATATACGCGGATGCACAATTTATAACGATTCCTTTTAGCAATGTCCCCTTGTCCTATATGGAAATGTGGGGTGGCGACCCTAAGCTGACCGCTATTTTGGATATGCCTTTTTCCATTGGTTTCGGCTTCGATGTGGGCGGGCATTATTATTTCGGTTCCGACAACCGGCGTTACTATGTGGGCCTGAGTGTGCAGTGGATGACATTGCTCAAACGCGATATCGAAGACGAGGTGATTAACGAAGCTTTTGATGTGGATCTGAGCGGGCCGATGTTTCCCGAAGGCCCTATTACTAAAGACGATTCTACCAAACCCCTTACGCTGAACTCTAATTATTTTCAATTAGGATTCTTGATCGGAAAAAAATGGCAATTGCGCGACCCGAGACTTGAGGTACGAGTGGAAGCGGCGATTTCGATGAATGTATGGTCCAATCATTTTTTACAGTCTGACTAT
>CAYUAN010000128.1:0-12057 GCA_964442545.1 uncultured Prolixibacteraceae bacterium
TGCTCGAATTGAATGTCGATGAGCGATGGGTGCGGGTTGAACCCGGTGTGATACTCGACGAACTGAATATGATGCTGCGTGATCATGGCCTGTTTTTCGGACCCGAAACTTCCACTTCCAGCCGCTGTATGATTGGCGGTATGGTAGGGAATAATTCCTGCGGAGCACATTCACTTATTTACGGAAGTACACGCGACCATACACTTGAAATTGAGGCAGTGCTCAGTGATGGTTCCGAAGCTGTTTTCGGCCCGCTTACAAAAACGGAATTTGAAGAAAAATGCCGCCTGGATAATTTGGAGGGAAAACTATACCGGAATATCAGGGAAATGCTTTCCGATGAGGACAATCGCAAACGTATTATCGAAGAATTTCCCGTGCCCGAATTGGAACGGCGTAATACGGGTTATGCCCTGGATTTGCTGTTGCGTAACGAGGTCTTCGGGGCAGATGACGCTCCCTTTAATTTTTGTCGCTTATTAGCCGGCAGTGAAGGAACACTGGCTTTTACTACTTCTGTAAAACTGAATCTGGTACCGCTGCCGCCCAAAGAAAAAGCATTGGTTTGTGTGCATCTCGAAGATGTGCCACAATCCTTAAAAGCGAATTTAATCGCTTTGAAACACCGGCCGGCATCTGTCGAATTGATGGATAAAGCCATAATGGACCTGACCAAAAGCAATCGCACCCAGGAGCGCAACCGCTTTTTTGTGCAGGGTGATCCCGGGGCTATTCTGATAGTAGAATTCGCCGAGGAAGACTATGCCGCAATTGAACAAAAAGCCGCCGCTATGGAAGCCGATATGCGTGCTGCGGGCTACGGTTATCATTTTCCCATCGTGCGTGGTGATGATATAAAAAGGGTTTGGGCCTTGCGAAAAGCGGGTTTGGGCCTGCTTTCGAATATGCCCGGCGATGCCAAGCCCGCTCCGGTTATTGAGGATACGGCGGTTTTGCCCGAATTGCTGCCCGATTATATTGCCGATTTTGATCGTCTTTTGACGAAATACGGTTTGGAATGTGTGTATTATGCTCATATCGCCACGGGCGAACTGCATTTGCGCCCTGTGCTGAATCTGAAAGACCCCAAGGATGTGGAACTTTTTCATACCATCGCTTTGGAAACGGCCAAGCTGGTGAAAAAATATCGCGGTTCCCTCAGCGGTGAGCATGGCGACGGACGATTGCGGGGCGAGTTTATTCCCTTAATGATTGGCGAGCATAATTATACCTTGCTCCAGAAACTTAAGGATACCTGGGATCCTAAGCATATTTTCAATCCGCGCAAAATTGTGGATACCCCGAAAATGAATACTTCGCTGCGTTGGAAGGTGGGGGAGCCGACCAGGGAAATTGATACGGTTTTCGATTTCTCGGCCACGGGCGGCTTTATTCGTGCGGTGGAAAAATGCAACGGATCGGGCGATTGCCGTAAGACGGAAAAAAGTGGCGGCACTATGTGTCCCAGTTATATGGCTACCCGCGATGAGCGCAATGCCACACGGGCACGAGCCAATACATTGCGGGAATATATTTACAATTCCACCAAGATTAACCCCTTCGATCACCGGGAGATTTACGACTCGCTGGATTTGTGCCTTTCCTGCAAGGCCTGCAAATCGGAATGCCCCTCCAATATCGACATGACCAAGTTTAAGGCGGAATTTTTGCAGCATTGGTACGATGAGCACGGTATTCCGCTCCGGACAAAGTTTATTGCCTACATCCATAAGATTAATGCGTTGGGAATGCTTACTCCGGAGGTTTTCAACTTTGTGGCCGGGAACAAATTTTTGTCGGGAATGCTGAAAAAGGCCATCGGTTTTGCCCCGAAACGCAGCATTCCGCTTTTGTATAAAACAACCTTGCGCTCCTACGTAAAGTATTATAAATATAGCGGGCCGCCGATGAAATACAAGGTGTTCTTTTTTGCCGATGAGTTTACCAATTATAATGATGTGCAGATTGGTATAAAAGCCGTGGAACTGCTGAATCGTCTGGGCTATATGGTACATATTCCCAAACATAAAGCTAGCGGCCGGACCTTCCTGAGTAAAGGCCTGTTGCGCAAAGCCAAAAAGATTGCCATAGCGAACGTCAACTTGCTGAAAGACCGGGTAACGGAAGAGATACCCATCGTGGGAATCGAGCCTTCGGCCATCCTGACATTCCGGGATGAATATCCCGATTTGGTGGGTAAGGATTTGCAGGCTGATGCCCGTAAACTGGGCAAAAACGCTTTGATGATTGATGAATTTATCAGCCGCGAGATGGAAGCGGGAAGGATTACCAAAGACCAATTTACCCGGCAAGCCCGCAAGATAAAACTGCACGGCCACTGTCAGCAAAAATCCGTGGCTTCGACATTGCCTACCAAAAAGATGCTGGGTTTTCCGGAAAATTATGTGGTGGAAGAAATTCCATCGGGTTGTTGCGGTATGGCCGGTTCCTTTGGCTTTGAGCGCGAGCATTACGACTTATCTATGAAAATAGGGGAGTTGGTGTTATTTCCCGCTGTGCGGGCTATGCAAACCGAGGAAATTCTGGCCGCCCCCGGAACAAGCTGCCGCCATCAAATCAAAGACGGAACCGATAAAGAGGCCAAACACCCCGTGGAAATACTTTTGGAAGCTTTAAATGATATTTGATGTGCGATATTTGATTTTATTAGATGATCGATTTCCCAACAACCCATTACCCCATCACTCCAATAGAGCCTACCTGCCATCCCTGTCGGGAGAAAATCCGGTAGGCAGGCAATAGAACAATAGAACAATAGAACAATTTAACAACCTACCACTCCACCGCGGCACGTCGTACAGGCATACTCATACAGCGGGCGCCGCCACCGCCACGGGCCAGCTCCGAACCTTCAATCGTTATGATGCAGCGTTTGTAATCGTCCACATTCTTTTTGCCGTCGATAATATCTTCCGCGGTCAGAATTTCAAAACCGTGCTTATTCAGCGCGTTCATTGTATGAATATTGCGCGCATAGCCCAGCGCTTTTCCGGGGGCGAATGAGAAGAAGTTGGCCCCACTATGCCATTGCTCCCGTTCCTGATGCCATTTATCCATGCTTCCGCCGCACAGTGCCGGAGTCAGCTCCATGCCTACATTGGCCAGGGCTGTAAGCAGGTTTTTCTCATCATGAATCTTTTGCAGCTTGCCATCCGCGATTTCGATATGAATCGTCCGCAGATTTCCGGGTTTAAGGATTACATCTTCATATACCATACACACATCTTTGTCCAGCAGGGTAAATACCATATCCAAATGGATAAAGGATTCGGGTGTATGGGGTAATTCTTGGATGATAAAGTGCTTATGTACGTTTTTCTTTTTGAAGTGCTCCACCAGCGCGTCGATTCCTGCGGCATTGGTGCGCGAGCCCAATCCGATCAGTAAAACATCCTCGCGGGCGATATGCACATCACCGCCTTCCATAATCAGTTTAACGCCTTCGTCTGCATAATCGGGCAAATCAATCACTCCGGCTTTGAGTTCGGGATGATGCTCGAAAATACTTTTCATAATATAGGTCTCCGGCTGCCGCACTTTGCTGGCCATCTGACTGATTAAAACTTCATCCCCGATACTTACCGAAGCATCCCGCATAAAAAAGAAATTATGCAGGGGCTGTACGGCAAAACGATCGGGATTCAGGTATTTGGAAAGTGTATTCTTTTGCAATTCGATGCCTTCGATAATATCCGCGCTTAAATGGTCGGAATTCATAGCCAGAAGGGCGTCAATGAATTTTACTTTCTGATTTACAAAAATCTGACGGATTAATTCCTCGCGTACCGATTCAATTTCCAAAACGGTACTCAGCAAATCTTTAAGCTGATAAACCTTACTCACGCGTTTCAACGATTCTTCAAAAAACTTATGTTCCTGCCGGCTGATGGGTAAATTGAGGATATCGCTATATAACGCCTTTTCGGCATTTGCGGGCGTCATATTTTCTACTTCCTGACCGGGTGTGTGGATAATTACGGCTTCAAGTTTGCCAATCTCGGAGTTTATGTTAATGTTATTCACGTGCTTATCTTTTTCGTTTATTCGTACACAAATGTAGCGAAAATCGCTAATCGGTATAAGTATATTTTTTAGATGAAAAATTCATAATGACTTTTTTGTGGGGAATAGTACAAAATAATGCAACCTTGTGTGATAATTATTGTCCTGTATTTGTTTTAATATACAAAATATGTATTTTTGACACCTTAAATCAATCAATTACAAATCAAAAACACACAACACATGAAAAAACTGACACTTCTACTATTGGCCTTTGTTTTGGTCGTAAGTGCTTGTAAAAAAGATGAAGAAGAAACTCAGGATGACAATTCGGGTTTGAATCCGACGGCAAAACAAAAAGGGTTTGCCATTAATTACACGGCAACATGGTGTGGCCATTGTGGAAATTGGGGAGCGCCTTTAATTCATTCTTATGCAAAAGATGCGCCGGATGGTGTGGCAATTTGTGCGCACGCCAGTGGTGATCCAATGAATAATAGTTTGTATAACAGTTTTACGCAAGACCGGACAACCGGAGGCGGTATTCCTTCATTTTGGGTGGGTGATGATAAAACTACTGATAAAATGGCCATGAAAAATCTTTTGGCTAAAGGTGATGCCATTGCCGGAGTTGATATTTCCTATTCGAAAGATGGAAATACAATGAAAATAAAAACAAAAGTTAAATTTTTTAATGCCGGAAGCGGAGACTATTACTTAAGCGTTTTGGTATTGGAAGATGGTATTGACGGTTCTTCAAGTGCAGGCCAATATAAGCAGAGTGGCACCTCTCAAAGTTATCCGAATGATGATTATAAGCACGATTTTGTTTTACGTGCCTCTTCAATCAATGGAAATGCTTATGGTGAGCTGATCGTGTCCAATCCGGCCAAGGATAAAGAAATATCAAAAGATTATTCAATTTCTCTGGATGCTGGTTGGAAAAATGTTTATCCCGTTGCCATAATTTGGAAAAAAGAAAGCTCGGGGGCAGCTCCGCAATATAAATTTATCAATGCTATCAAGAAGAAATAAATCATAAGCCTTAAAAAAAATAGGTAGAAGCATTCATCCAATGATGAATGCTTCTTTTATTTTTGTGGCACATGATTCTTTAATAATTAGTACATTTGGCAATTAAATTTTAATATTAATATAAACTACACACACAATCATGAAGAAATTAACATTAATTCTGTTGGCCTTTGTTTTGGTGGCCTCCGCTTGTAAAAAAGATGAAGAAGAAACTACCGAGCCTGATGCGCTGAATCCGACCAATAAGCAAAAAGGTTTTGCTATTGAATACACCAGTACCACTTGTTCGCTATGCGGACATTATGGTGGCCCGACCTTACATGCTTATGCCAAAGATGCGCCGCATAGTGCAGTGATTGCTTTGCATGTAAACGGAAATCACGACCCAATGGCCGATAATCAATTAAGCTATGGCTTTAGCCAGGATCGTCCGTCAGGAGGAGGAATCCCGTCATTCTGGGTAGCTGACCAGAAGGAAGATATGAAAGATCAGTCGGCAATGAAAAATTTCATCAACGCGCACCCAACAGCGATTGCCGGTATTGATTTCCGTTATAATATTGACGGTGGAAAGATGACTGTGGAAACCTTGACTAAATTTTTCGATGCAGGAAGCGGAGATTATTATCTGAGTGTTTATGTATTGGAAGATGGTATTGACGGTTCTTCAAAAGCTCCTACGGGATATGTTCAGCCCGGAACTTCACAAAGCTAACCCAACGATGATTATGTACATGATTTTGTAATTCGTGCAGCATCTAACGGTAACAATGTAATGGGAGAGAAGATTATTACCAATCCGGCTAAGGATAAAGAGATTTCGAAGACTTTTACATTTACATTGGACCCGGAATGGAAAAAATCTTTGTATCCGGTGGCTGTTTTGTGGCATTACAATCCAAACGGAAATATCAAGTATGAATTTGTAAATGCATATCGCAAATAAAATTTCAAAATATTTATTTTATCATAAAAGGAGCTGTTTTAACGACGGCTCCTTTTTTATTTGCACCGCCGAAAAAATTGTACTTTCGCATGCAGTTAAAAACAGAAACTTGAATCGCGACCTGACCATCGGAAAAGAGAGTAAGCAAATTATTATGTTTACCTTACCCATATTGGCTGCCAGTATGTTGCAGCAGTTGTATAATGTGGTGGACAGCATCGTGGTAGGAAATGTTTTGGGCAAGGAGGCTCTGGCTGCCGTTGGTGCTTCTTTTCCGGTAATCTTTGTGTTGGTGTCCCTGCTTTTGGGTATATCCTCCGGAATTACCGTGGTGGTTTCGCAGTATTTTGGGGCGAAACAGTATGATAATGTCGTTAAGGCGATTAATACTTTTTATGTATTTATTTTCGGAGCTTCCCTGATTATGTCGGGTTTGGGAATATGGTTCAGTCGCGAAATATTTGTCGCCCTGCGACTGCCGGACGAAATTATGGATGCCGCCGTCGATTATTTGCAAATCTATATGGGCGGAATGATTTTTATGTTCGGCTTTTACGGTACCAATGCCGTTTTGCGCGGAATGGGGGATTCGCGAACGCCTTTATATTTCACCATATTCTCTACGGTTCTGAATATCGTCTTGGATTTGCTGTTTATTATGGTGTTCGAATGGGGAATAAAAGGCGTTGCTTATGCCAGTGTCGTGGCGCAGGCCATTGCTTTTATCGGGGTTACCATTCATATCAATCGCGGCGATTCTCTGATTCATTTTTCGCGTGCCAATTTGGTGTTCGACTGGAAAATATTTATGCAAAGTTTGCGGATTGGCTTACCCACGGGCTTGCAGCAATCTTTTGTGGCATTCGGGATGATTGCCATTATGTGGATTGTCAATGAATTCGGAACGGATACCATTGCCGCCTTTACGGCAGCAACACGCCTTGATTCCTTTGCTTCAATGCCGGCTATGGCTTTTTCTACGGCCCTGGCCACCTTTGTAGGACAAAATATCGGAGCTAATAAAATTGACCGTGTTCGCCGGGGGTTTTACGTTACTCTGCTGATTTCTTCCGGCTTTGCCGCCATTGTTTCCTTGACGATGTTTTTCTTCGGAACCGATTTAATATCCATCTTTAATCAAGACCCTAATGTGGTAAAAATAGGATATTCCTACCTGGTAATTGTCAGCTCCTTTTATGTGCTTTTTTCTGCCATGTTTACCATTCACGGTTTGTTGCGCGGTGCCGGTGATACTTTGGTGCTGATGTTTATTTCGCTCTTCGCCCTTTGGGGTTTGCGCATTCCGCTTTCGTATTATCTCAGCCGCCCCGAAATGGGCCTGGGTTCCGACGGTATTTGGTGGGGCGTTCCCATCGGTTGGGCATTTGGCCTGACGGTTTCGTTTATTTATTATAAAACCGGACGATGGAAAAATAAAGGTGTGGTAAAGAATAATGTGCTCACCGAAACAGACAACTAATTTTAGTAGTTTTGTCTTTCAATTGTAATCGAAAAGAATTAACCAACAAAATGCATACTCATGATTAAGAAATTGTTTTTTACACTATTAATTATTGTTTTTTTCTCCATCCAAAACCTTAGCGCCCAGTGTACACCGGTACCTTTTCCGCCACCGCCATTGACTAATCCGGATACTACTCAGGGAATTCCTCCGGCTTATGCGGGCGTGCCTTATGATGAGACTATTCATGTGCGCGTTCCGGCTGATACAGTGGTGTTCGGTACGGTTTTACCCATCGATTCCATTGGTGTGGACAGTATTACAGGCCTACCGCCATCGTTTACCTGGGCAACCAATACACCGTCAAACTATTGGTTGGGTGGAACCTACGGTTGTTTTGTCGTAACCGGAAACCCGACTTTGGCCGATACGGGAACCTATCAGATGGTATTGCATGCCAAAATATTTGTGGGGCATAATCCGAATAATACCATTTTGTATGATGCTAATTTTGAATTCAAGATTCTGGATTCGGCCTTGATGAGCATGAAGAATGTGCCGGGACAAGGTTTTGAAGTGCAGACTATTCCTAATCCGTTTGATCGTAAAACGAGCATTCGTTTTAACAGTCCCGTAACTTCCGTATTTACTTTTGAAGTGTATAATGTTACGGGCAAAATGGTGCGCAAAGAGCAGATTGAGGCACGCAAAGGAGTAAATTATTTTGAGTTCTCCAAAGAAGATTTGCCCTCGGGCATGTATATTTATCGTTTATATAACCAAACCTACCGGGTACACAGGCAAATGATTATTCGTTAAAATTTTATGCGGCTAAGGATATTGGGCAGCAGTTCGGCCATACCCACGGAGGAGCGTGGGTTAAGTGCGCAGTTTTTGCACATGGGCAAACATGCCCTGCTGATTGATTGTGGCGAAGGAACCCAAATGCAACTCCGGCGTTTTGGGGAAAAATGGTCGGCGATTCGTTATGTATTGATTAGTCATTTGCACGGCGATCATTATTTCGGTCTGGTAAGCCTGTTATCCACTATGCATATGTTGGAACGTGACAAAGCTTTGGATATATACGCTCCCGCCGGACTGGAGGAGATTATCCGCATGCAGTTTGCCGCTTCACATACTATTTTGCGATTTGAATTGAACTTCCATATTATTCATACAGAGGAGCAATACTTGCTGTTTGAAGAAAATGATTACCGGGTGTTTGCCATTCCCTTAATGCACAGCAGGGAGACTTACGGTTTTTTGATTAAAGAAAAAACGGCTTTGCGCAATATTAAAAAATCTTTTGTGGCGCAACATCAGATTCCTTACGAGTGGTTTCCGCGTATAAAAGCGGGGGAAGATTATATTGATGCCTCCGGTAAGCGCTGGCGCAATAATGATATTACCGATGCTCCGAAAGCACCGGCCTCCTATGCCTATTTTTCCGATACGGCATATATTCCCGAGCGGGCAGATGATATTGCCGGGCTAAGTGTTTTGTATCATGAAGCTACTTTTTTGGAAGAGGATGTCGATAAGGCGGAATTACGGAAACACAGTACGGCGCGACAAGCGGCTAATATGGCAAAACTCGCTTCGGCAGGACAATTGATTTTGGGCCATTTCAGTACGCGCTACCCTTCGGTGGAAAAATTTGAAGAAGAGGCGAAAGAAATATTCGCAAATACGGCTTTGGCCTTTGACGGAATGGAAATTGAAATTTGAGTGAGATGAGGATAATTGCCGATAGCGGTTCGACGAAGACACATTGGGTATTAACAGGCCCCGAAGACCTGCGCAAGGATTTCCATTCCGAAGGCATCAATCCGCATTTTATGGAGGCGGCAACCATAGAATCCGTAGCGGCCACTGCTGTTCCCGGGGAAATCAGGAATGAGGTTACGGAGCTGGTGTTTTACGGTGCAGGTTGTGCCGGTTCTGAAAAATGTGCCTTGGTACATTCTGCATTGCAAAAGGTGTTTCCGCGGGCCCGTATTGCTACGAATTCCGATCTGCTGGCTGCTGCGCACGCTCTGTTGGGCAAGGCGGCAGGAGTGGCTTGTATTTTAGGTACCGGTTCCAATGCGGCGGTTTATGACGGGGAAACTTTTACGCAACGAATCACCTCATTGGGTTATATGCTTGGCGACGAAGGCAGCGGATCGTATATCGGCCGTCGCTTGCTGCAGGCCTGCTTTCGTAAAGAGATGCCGGAAACCCTTAGAGATGCTTTCTTTGCTCGGTTTGATTTAAGCACGGCCGGACTGTTGGAAAATATCTATCGTCGCCCCTTTCCCAATCGTTATCTGGCTTCATTCGCCCCTTTTGCTTCGGCTCATAGCGATGACGATTTTATACGGGAACTTATCCATTCATCCTTTGCCGACTTTATTCGCTATCAATTGGATACATTGGAATTTGATAAGCAAATGCCGGTAGGATTTGTCGGTTCGGTGGCTTTTCATTTCCGGGATGTCCTCAGAGAAGAGCTAAGCCGCAATAATTATAATCCGGGTAAAATCCTGACAGAACCGATGGATGCTTTGCTTGATTTTTACGACCAAAATCTTGGTTAATAAATCATAAAATATGTCGCTTAATCGCATATTTTTTTTATCTTGCAAGCTCAAATCAAACAAAGAAAATTTACAAATTCTTTAAGATTTTAATACATTGGTTTTCGTTTTATATCAGTAAGATACAGACGAGAAGTCAATAAATTTATATACACAAACTTTATTTTTTAGCAATAGATGAGCAAAATAGTAGATGAACTGAAGATTGAGAAGCAAATTGTTTCTAAAGACCATTATTTTTATTGTATTGATATTTCCCAAATCGACCACGATTATCTTTTGGGTAAATTAAAAAACCTGCCTATAGACGAGCAGCGGCGTTTTGTGGCTTATCGCAACGGAATGGCGCGCCGCATGTTTTTGTGCAGCCGCCTGGTGATTCGTGAAGAGTTGGGGCATTTCGGTGTTCCGTACAATTCGAAAATAAAAAAGAATGAAAACGGAAAACCCTACTCAAAATATTACTCTATGTATGTACGCTTTAGCGTTTCGCATAGCGGCAATAAGCTGATTATCGGTTTTTCTCACAATAGCATCGGTGTGGATGTGGAGCAGAAAGTGAGCTGGACGCCCGGCGAGATTATGGAATATGCCAATATTGTTTTCCATCCCGATGAAATTAAGATGTTCAACGGATTGACGGTGGACGAAGTGCATGATCTTTATACCCGTTTGTGGGTGGCCAAAGAAAGTTATGTGAAATTTACGGGCGAAGGAGCCGGTTTGGATACCCGCCATTTTTGCGTATGCAATCCTGAATCGGAATGGCCGACCATTAAAGGGGTGAAGGAAAATATTCAAACCCTGGTGCGCAAAACCGATGATGATTATTATTACGCGGTTACCGTGGAAAAGAATGATTAGGATTATTTAATCCAAACACCATACTTCAAAGCCGCTTTTTTAATTGCGGCTTTTTGTTTGCCGGTAAGTGCGTTAAAATCGAAAAAGGCGATTCCGCTGGCGCCTCCGGCAAATGCCGCTTCCATACTCTCGGTAAGTTGAGTATCCGTGGGGCTGTGTGGTAAATACAAACCGCCAAATATTTTGGCTTTGGGATGGTATTTTCGCGCGGTATTTATCCGCTGCTCAATCCAAAATGTACCGGCATCATAAAATCCGTTATACACCATCGGGAAATAATAATCCAGTTTCCATTGGCCCCAGTCCTGGCGTGCCATCTCCCGTGCCATTTCCGGATCGGGGAAAACGGCAGCGCTCAGTTTCAACTCCTTGCTCCAAAAATCATCGGCCAGGGAATCAACCACTTCATTGATCTGATTCATCCGGAACTGCTGCCACAAACTGTCGTACGCATAATCAGGTATATCATAAGGCGATTTTCCGTACCGTTGCGCTAAGGTTTTCAGCATCTCGGGGTGGTAGCCGTAATCGTATTGCGCTAAAATACTGTCTTGACGAATATGGTGTTTTCGCTGAAAATAGGGCGGCAAAATAACATCCACATAACGGATATAATCCAGATGAATGCCCCACAGTCCGTCAATGCGTTCGGTGAGCGCGATTTGTTTGCGGATAAAGCGGCGGCTTCCGGGCAATATGGGACTCATAAATTTATAGTAATCCACATAAGCTTTCTGTTCGGCCAGGGATTTCCCTTCGGCATTTACACTCAGCAGCTCGGCAGGCGCGTCACGACGATTCATCGCCCATATCCAGGCGTGTATCCGGATGTTATATTTTTCGGCTACGGGAATACAGCGGCGCATTACTTCCTCGTCCGTCCCCATCAAAACACCTTGAATACCGATATTATGTAATTGGGAAAAAACACTGTCCCACCGGGCCGGGCTGAAGTCTTTCATCGGGTGCATCCATATCCAGAAACGGGGAGTGGCATACATCCTCGTGCGCCACAAACGGCCTTTTTCGTTTACATTCATCTGCCCCCAATCGGCATGGTAACGCGCTACGAAATGATTTCCCGAAGTGTCGATGTGAATATCTTTCTGATGGGCATCGGGCAGACGATTAGTATATTTTCCGTG
>CAYUAN010000129.1:0-7680 GCA_964442545.1 uncultured Prolixibacteraceae bacterium
AAGCAGCCGTGAATGCGAAGCGCGACCACTTGCTTGGTCTTAAGGAAAACGTAATCGTTGGACATAAGATTCCTGCAGGTACCGGACTGCGTGAGTATGACAAGCTGATTGTAGGAAGCAAGGAAGATTTAATTGCCTTGCAGGGTGAGGCTTCCGAGGAAGTTTCCGGTGAAGCAGTAAGTGAATAAACTGAAATAATAAATTCAAAGAAAGGTGCGTGAAAATGCACCTTTCTTTTTAAAAACCAATATTATGGCTGATAATAATAATCCAAACCCGAACGAACTGAATATTGAACTACCGGAAGATATTGCCGAAGGAACGTATTCGAATCTGGCAGTGATTACCCATTCTCCCTCGGAGTTTGTAATTGATTTTGTGCGTATGATGCCCGGTGTGCCGAAAGCCAAGGTAAAATCGCGCGTAATTCTTACCCCGCAACACGCCAAGCGGCTATTGAAAGCATTAGTGGATAATGTGAAGAAATATGAGTCGATGCACGGAGAAATTAAGGATGTGGACGCGATGGGCTTACCGATGAACCTGGGGCCGAACGCGCAAGCTTAATTTACATCAAGCTTCTCGTACATCGAGTTTTTGCTGATAAATTCAGGAACAATCTTTTTCATCTGACGCACAATTTCAAAATTGTCTTGCGTACGGAACAGTTGAATAAGATTGTTTATTTGTTTCTGCACCTCCTCATAATCATACTCGCGTACTTTGGCAATCATAATTTTCGGGTGGTCGGTGGGCAGGGTATTCTCTTCCGTGGCCAGAACTTCTTCATACAGCTTTTCCCCGGGGCGCAGTCCGGTAAATACAATTTGAATATCCACCCCCAGTTTTAATCCCGACAGTTGAATCATTTTCTTGGCCAGGTCCAGTATTTTAATGGGCTCTCCCATATCGAAAACAAATATTTCACCACCCTGGCCTTTAGCGCCTGCCTCCAATACCAACTGGCATGCCTCAGGTATGGTCATAAAAAAGCGGGTAATATCGGGATGGGTAATGGTAATCGGCCCGCCGTTTTGAATTTGTTTGGTAAAAAGCGGAATTACCGAACCGTTGGAGCCTAACACATTTCCAAAACGGGTGGTGATAAACCGGGTATTCCCTTTCCGATTGAGTGTTTGAACATAAATCTCGGCAATTCGTTTCGAGGCCCCCATCACATTGGTCGGATTCACCGCTTTATCGGTGGAAACCATAATAAACTTCTGAAGATTATACTCGCAGGCCAAATCGGCCAAAGTTTTTGTGCCGGCCACATTGGCGAGAATTGCCTCGCTGGGGTTATGCTCCATCAGCGGAACATGCTTATAGGCGGCCGCGTGGAAAATAATGTCCGGTTTGAAGGTTTCAAAAACATTGCGCATCCGTTCTTCATTGCGGATATCAGCAATTACAAACTCGATATTTTTTAGATAGGGATGCTTGGTAAATTCCAGTTCAAGGTGGTAAATAGGTGTTTCGGCAATATCCAGCAATACCAGTTTTGCCGGGCGATACTCAATTACCTGCCGGGCAATCTCACTGCCGATAGAACCCGCAGCTCCCGTTACCAAAATGGTTTTTCCGGTAAGCTGGGCTTTAATCTTTTTCGAATCCAGCCGGATTTCCTCGCGGTCGAGCAATTCAACAATATTGATGTCGCGAATCTGGCGAATACTCAATTCCCCGTTAATCCATTTCCGTACGGGCGGCACATTCTGCACTTTAACATTGTGTGCCAGACAAATTTCCGCGATTTCTTTTTTTCGTTTGGGACTGATATTCTGCACCGAAATAATAAGCTGGTCGATATCATTATTTTCCAATAAAGCGGGTAGCTCATCCGAATGCCTGATTTTAACATTCTCGATTTTTTTGCCCACTTTATTTTTACTGTCATCGATAAAAGCAATAATATGATAGCGCTCGTTGGTATTTTGCCTCAATGCTTTACTGGTAATCAGCGCAGCTTCTCCCGCGCCGAAAATAATAACGTTTTTCGCTTTGATGTCGGGCGATTTGAGCTCCCAATAGGTTGATTTTACCAATAAGCGAAATGCAATCATCCCGGCAGATGAGGCGATAAATTCAATCACGATAACAGCGCGCGGAATAATATATACCTGGTAAAACAAATTAATCAGTATATCCACCGCAACCACAATTAGAGTACCGATGGAACTGATAATAAAAATGCGTTGAATATCTTGTGTTTCGGTATAGCGAATAATGCCGGAGAAGGATTTTGTAATCAAAAAGATAATCCCGCGCACTGCGATAAATATGAGCATCGCATAAGGCAATAATTCCAGGTCTTTGGCCGGAATGTTAAAATTGAAGCGCAGCAGATAAGATATCAGTACCGATACGGCTACGATGACCAGGTCAATCAGCAGAATAAAACTTCGGGGAGCACTGCGTGTAAATCGCTTCATAAAAAATATGTTTGTTTTGCCTTACAAATGTACGGGATTTTTTCCTTTTTCTTATGATTTGCTTTGTGATGGGAAATCTTAAAATTTTGCTGTGTTAAATAATTTTAATTACTGTGAAAATTAGATAAGAGTGTTTTTAATTCTGTACATTTGCAGCCTTAAAATATTAAACATTCTATTATGAAAAATACAGCATTTACCGATAAACATATTGAAATGGGAGCAAAAATGGTTCCCTTTGCAGGTTATAATATGCCTGTTCAATTTGAAGGAATCAACGTGGAGCACGAGACTGTGCGCAAGGGCGTTGGTGTTTTTGATGTGTCGCACATGGGCGAGTTTTGGGTGCGTGGCCCGCAAGCATTTGAGTTTGTGCAGCGACTGACCTCCAATAATGTAGCTGACTTGTACGACGGAAAAGTGCAGTACTCATGCTTTCCGAACGACAAAGGCGGAATCGTGGACGACTTGCTCGTTTATCGCTTTGGCGAAGAGGAGTATTTGATGGTGGTTAACGCCTCGAATATTGAGAAGGATTGGGATTGGTGTACCAAGAACAATAGCAAGGGAGCCGAGCTGGAAAATGCCTCGGACGATATCGCCCAGTTGGCCGTGCAAGGCCCATTGGCTTTGAAAGCCATGCAAAAGCTGACCTCTGAGAATATCGTGGATATGGAATATTACACTTTTAAGGTGTTGAATTTTGCCGGTGTGGATAATGTGATTCTGTCAACTACAGGTTATACCGGCTCGGGTGGATGCGAAATTTATATGAAAAATGAGGATGCCCTGAAAATCTATGAGGCCGTTTTGGAGGCCGGAAAAGAATTCGGTATTAAGCCGATTGGTCTGGGTGCTCGTGACACCTTGCGTCTGGAGAGCGGATTCTGCCTCTATGGTAATGATATCGACGATACCACTTCACCCATTGAGGCCGGTTTGGGTTGGATTACCAAATTTGTGGATGGAAACGATTTTATCAATCGTGCCTATCACCAAAACCTGAAAGAGAATGGGGTAAGCCGTCGTTTGAAAGGATTCAAAAAGATTGATAAAGGTATTCCACGGCACGATTATGAAGTATGTGATGCCGAGGGCAATGTGATAGGTAGAGTTACTTCCGGAACCATGTCGCCCATGTTGCACCAGGGAATAGGTATGGCATATTTGAATACGGGATACACCAAACTCGGAACGGAGATCTATATCCGTGTGCGCAAGAAATTGCTGAAAGCGGAAGTAGTAAAAATTCCTTTTTATAAGGCATAAACAAATATAGGAAGATGAAATCCCGGAGCAATTATGTTTCGGGATTTTTTTGTGTGTATCTTTGGGCATCAAATAGGATAGAATGGATAAGCAAGACTTTTATTATTTGGGGAAAATCACGCGGCTATTCGGATATAAGGGAGAGCTGATTTTCTTTTTCGATGTGGATGATATAACGGAATATCAAGGCCTGGATGCGGTTTTTATTGACGTTAACGGTGCTTTGGTTCCGTATATTATAAAGTCCATTAAATTACATAAAGGAAACACTGCCATTGTTCGCCTTGAGGATGTGGATGATGTGGAAAGCGCCAATCGTATGCTCAATATGGATTTGTATTTGCCGCTTTCAACCTTGCCTGAGCTGGAGGGAAACAACTTTTATTACCATGAGATTATCGGTTATGAGGTTTTTGACACTACGGAAGGAAGAGTAGGGGTGGTCGCATCGGTAAATGACCAAACCGCTCAGGCCCTTTTGGTGATTAATGACGGAGACCGCGAAATATTGTTTCCGGTAGTGGACGACTTAATCGACCGCCTGGACCGAAAGAAAAAGGAGCTTTATGTCCGCTTCCCCGATGGTCTGCTTGATTTGTATAAAGAAAACGAATGAAGTTTTTCCGTTTCAAACAATTTCAGTTAACCGACGAACACTCGGCTATGAAAGTGGGCATGGATGCTGTGCTTTTGGGCAGTTTGGTGCAGGCACGCGATTACCGGACTATTCTGGATGTGGGGTGCGGCAGCGGTTTGATTGCCCTGATGATGGCCCAGCGCTTTCCCGAGGCTCGTATTACTGGCGTTGATATCCATGAAGGCTCGGTTCGCGATGCGGCATATAATTTTGAACATAGTCCCTGGGCAAAGCGTTTGAAGGTTGTGCAAACCGATTTTAAGGAGTTTGCAGCCAATGAAGCTTTTGATTTGATAATCAGTAATCCGCCCTTTTTCAATGCCTCCTTATTACCGCCAGAAGAAGCTCGGGCCGGCGCCCGGCATGATTATGCTTTGCCCTTGGCTGATTTGATTTTACACGCTCGTAAACTTTTGCACGAAGACGGAATTTTCGCCTTGGTTTATCCCTATGACCGGGAGCAACAATTGTGTGATATTGCTGCGCAATCGGGTTTGTATCCGCTGAGAATATTGCGTGTGCGCAATAAGGAGGGCGTAAAGATTAAGCGTTCTTATATTGAGTTTACGCCCTCCGGCAGTAAACTAAGCTGTGAATATACGGAATTGGAAATCAGGAATCCCGACGGGAGCTATTCCGGTTTATATAAAAAAATCACCCGGGATTTCTACCTTTATTTTTGATTCAGGAAAACCAGTTTGCTGGTTTTTTCGCTCCAACTGCCATTCGAGTTTTGAACCTTTAATCGGTAAGTGTAGATGCCCGAAACCAGTTTGTTTCCGCCTTCTGATTTGCCGTCCCAACGCAGTTCTTCGGAGCTGACCTTATACCCGGACGAATATACATCTGCTTTAATCAAACGCACTAATTGCCCGAGCGTGTTGTATATTTCAATCTCCACCTTCATCATGTCGCAACTTTGATTATGTTCAAACACAAATGAGGTGTATTCCGTAAAGGGGTTGGGATAATTGAGCAAATGGTCCAAAACCATTTCTTCGCCCTCGGCAACCAGAAACTCAGTACGTGCCGTGGATGAATTATTGTAAATATCCCAAACTTTAATGCTCAGACTATGCGTGCCCGGTGCCAAATTGAAGAACGGATAGCGAATGCTTCCCGCCTGGTAATCGTTAAGGTCGCTTTCGTAATAATCATTCAGCACAATCGGATTGCCGGTATTTTCGTCTAAAATGGCCACTATATTATGGCCGATACCATTTCCGACGGTATTAATACCGTGCAGATCGAAAACTTCAGCCAGCATAATCGGGTTTTCGTCTGTTATACCTCCATATTGGAAATTCTTATTATTCATATACAGCGCAACTGAGGGGCCTTCGTCGTCCTGCTCTGCATGGTCATTGGCCCCGCCAATAGTCAGGCTGTCATAAGTTCCGTTGGCATCAATAGTCCCGTTTTGGGCATAAAACGATAGCTTTCCGAAACCATAATTATAACTGATATCCTTGGGCACATAAAAGGTGAAGGAGAATTTTCCGTCTTTAACTGTGGCCTTACCCTTATAAATGATATTCTTTTGTAATTCAAAATTATAGACCGAGCTTTCCGGGTCATTAGCCAGGGTGCTGAATGTTTGTGCTTTATCATAAATGGTGGGGTAGAGGTAGCCGTTAAATCCGGTCATTAACTGCCCGTGGTCGTTTACCTGTCCTTCAATGGTTACTTTCATCAGCGCTTTGATGGTATCAACATTTTGCCCGTTTCCATTCACGATATTTGTTACTTCAATTTCCTTCTCGGGATAGGACATCCGTAATGCGGGGTCACCGAGCAGGACGAAGTTCTTATTATTGGAAACACTTCCTGCACCTACTTTTGAAGTGCGAATGACATCGCCCAGGCGAGGATAATGACCATTTGTTTTCTCAAAAATCTTGGAATAAATAACTTTACTTAACTGAAAATTATCGGAAGCCCAGGTAACCCTGGAGGTTGTCAGCAAAGCGATTCCTCCGCCATTGGGATTAATCAAAACATATTCTCCGGCGGAAATACGGCCCGGATCATCGTAACGGCTAAACTCACATGTTGCGGTAATAAAGGTTGGAAGGTTACTCGAATTATTCCAGTTTCGAATGTCTGATACTTCCAAAACAGATTCGTGCGCCCAACCTTCTTCTCCGCCGTGGCCGGTATAATTTATTACCAAAGCTCCTTTTTCAACCCGGTTACGAATAGCCTCTTTTACATCAGGATAGCGCTGCCCCCCCGGGGTGATAATTTGTGGGTAAGCATCAAAATAAATCTTATCTACATTGAATACCGGGTAATTTTTGCGTACATAATTGGCCAAATAATCCGCTTGAGTGATGTGCAGATTTTGGTCTTCATCATCCCCGATAAAGCATACTATATTCCGCCAATCGGCCATATTCGGGATGCCGATATTTCCGTTGCTGCAACTGTTACCACCAAGCGTATCCATGCCCGGTGTGGCGGTATAGCGATAGATTTTATTTAAATAATTCCGGGCTTCTTCCGTGGTGGTAATCGGAAAACGCCCAATCCCCACATCCAGCTTGCCGTTTGCATTTACGCCTTCGTTTACGTCCAGACATCCGTAATAATCGTCTGTGGCAAATGAAACGGTAGGAGAAAGCGAGTTGTAGGATTCGTAGGTCGGAATCAGGTTCGTATTATTTTGTATCCGGTTTTTATAATCGTAAGAGGCATCACCAAATAATAATAAATAGCGAGGCATCAGTTTGGGGTCTCCGTTAGCGCGATCGTATAGCATACGCATAAAGTTTCGCAAAGCTGAAATGTCTTTTGCCCCGGAAGAAAATTCATTATATAATATGGAGGGTTCCACTGTCAGTACATTCAGATAGTCATTATCCCTGTGAAAATTTGCCAGCTCCTCGGCCTCTGCCTTAAAACGGGGGTCGTAAACAATAACATAATCCACAGCAGCCAGCGCATGTAAATCCTGATTTTTTACACTACCCACTTTTTCCACCGTAAAATAATCGGATCGATGGGCACAGAAGTGACGCATGCTGTCGGTTGCTGCCTTGAACTTCAGTGTCGTGCCGTTTAAACTGCTCTGCATTTTAAGTGGTTGAACGGGATTTGTAACATCCCAAACAGAAATAGTATTATCGGCATCCTCCAGGGTAAATTCCGTAATATTTCCGTTTCCCACGGACGGGATATTTTGAAAAATCATTTGTCCCCCAATCATTTTTAATTGACGCACCACATTAAGCTCAAAAAAGTCCAGCCAGGCGCGGGCACTGGTATTAGGCTTGATGTAGGAGATGTTGACATTTACAAAATTGCCGGAGGTTTTAAAAGTTAAAGTGTCGTTCGACTCAG
>CAYUAN010000130.1:0-8140 GCA_964442545.1 uncultured Prolixibacteraceae bacterium
GAGGCATCGGGCTCGCCCAACTCCATCTTAATCAGGGTAACCGATTTCAATTTGCCGTTTTCATCTTTATTTATCTTAATGGGATTGTTTAGAAAAAGGTATTCAACTCCCTCTAATTTAGACTCATGTATCTCTATGGGATTAGCGGGCATTTCTTTTTCGGTACGGCGATAAACTACCTTTACATCAGTACTTCCCAAACGTATGGAAGTACGGCAGCAGTCCATGGCCGTATTACCACCGCCCACAACAATTACCTTTTTACCCGTAAAATCGGGACGCTTTCCGGTCAGCTCCAGATTTTTCAGGAACGTGATTCCGGCATAAACGCCTTCGGCATCATCGCCTCGCACACCAACCAGCGTTCCTTTTTGCGAACCGATGGTCAAAATTACGCTATCGTACTTTTTCTGCAAATCCTCATAATGAATATCCTTACCCAAACGCATATTGCAGTAAATATTGGCACCCAGTTCCGTTACCGAATCTATTTCCTTTTGCAGAAGGTCGTTCGGCAGTCGATATTCGGGAATACCATAACGCAACCATCCGCCCGCTTCAGGGGCTGCTTCGTAGATATCGCACTGATGGCCTTTCTGTTGCAGAAAATAAGCCGCCGACAATCCACCCGGGCCGGCACCGATAATGGCTACCTTTTTTCCCGTTGATGGCGCCACCTCCGGCACATAACGGGTTTCAGAAGCCAAATCCCAATCGGAAGCATAGCGTTTCATATAGTCAATGCCCACCGGAGCACCTTCGTCCATATAATTGCGGTTACAAGCCGCCTCGCAGGGACGCACACAAACACGGCCGCAAATGGCCGGCAAAGGATTGTCCTCCTTAATCAGGGCTACCGCCTCATTATACATTTTCTTCTCAATCAACGAGATATATCCCTGAACATCCACATTGGCCGGACAGGTTTGCGTACAAGGCGCTTCACAATCGGCATAGTGATTACTCATAATCAGGTCCAGGGCCGACTTGCGGGATTTGCGCACTTTTTCATTATCGGTATTAATCACCATTCCGTCCATTACGCGTGTAGAGCACGAAGGCTGCAGGCCACGCATATTTTCCACCTCAACCACACAAACAAAGCAGGAAGAGAATGGTTCCAGGCGCGGATCGTTACACAAAGTCGGAATTTCCACTCCGTGTTTTTTTGCCACATTCAAAACATACTCACCTTTCTCGCAAGTGATATGTTTTCCGTTTAATATGATATTTACTTTTTCTGACATTTCTTCTGGATTAGGATTAATAAACTTTTATGGCATCGAACTTACAAGAAGAGAAGCACTCACCGCAGTGGATACAGCCTTCCTGATTGATAAAATGCACTTCGCGGCGCGCTCCGGAAATGGTATTCGTCGGACACTTAACCGCACAAACCGTACAGCCCGTACAGGCATCCGGAATAATTTCGTAAGTCAATAAGGCCTTGCAATGCTTAGCCGGACACTTCTTATCGCGGATATGCGCTTCGTACTCGTCGCGGAAATATTTAATGGTCGTCAATACCGGATTGGGGGCCGTTTGGCCCAGTCCGCAGAGCGAACCGTCCTTAATCTGATAGGAAAGCTCTTCCAGTTTTTCGATATCGCCCTCCTCGCCTTTTCCTTCGGTAATGCGGGTAAGAATCTCCAGCATACGTTTGGTTCCCAGGCGACAGAAGGTACATTTACCGCAGCTTTCTTCCTGGGTAAAATTGAGGAAGAAACGGGCCATATCCACCATACAGGTTGTTTCGTCCATAACCACCATACCGCCCGAGCCCATAATGGCTCCGGTAGCGTTTACGGAATCGTAATCAACAGGCGTATCAATCAGGTGCGCAGGAATACAACCACCCGAGGGGCCGCCCAACTGCACCGCCTTAAACTCTTTGCCGTCCTGTATTCCACCGCCAAGATTAAAAATCACCTCGCGAATGGTAATACCCATAGGCACTTCCACCAAACCACCGTGATTAATCTTTCCGGTCAGGGCAAACACTTTGGTTCCCTTACTTTTTTCGGTACCGTATTTATTATACGCATCCGGCCCGTTGAGAATGATGTATGGAATATTGGCAAAAGTCTCCACATTATTGATATTGGTCGGCTTTTTCCAAAGGCCTGCTTCGGCCGGGAATGGCGGGCGTTTACGCGGCATTCCGCGCTCCCCTTCCACAGAGGCGATCAGGGCGGTTTCTTCACCGCACACAAAAGCTCCGGCACCTTCTTTTACATAAATATCGAGGTCGAAACCATCAATACCCATAATATTTTTCCCGAGGTAACCTTTCTCACGAGCTTGTTTTAGCGCTATATTCAGTCGTTTAATCGCCAAAGGATATTCGGCGCGGCAATAAATCACTCCGCCCGTGGCGCCAATGGCATAGGCTCCGATAATCATTCCTTCGATTACGGCATGCGGGTCGCCTTCGAGCAGTGAGCGGTCCATAAAAGCACCGGGGTCGCCTTCGTCGGCATTACAAATGATATATTTTATATCGCTTTTGTTGTTATTGGCAAAGCGCCATTTCAGTCCTGTGGGAAAACCTCCGCCACCACGTCCGCGAATACCGGAATCCAGCACATCCTGAATCACATCCTCTTGCGACATTTTCTGTTCGGCAATCTTACGAATGGCCCGGTATGCCTTACGCTGCTCGGCTTCCTCAATGGATTCGGGGTCCATATAACCGCAGTTGCGCAGTGCAATTTTCACCTGACCTTCGAAATAATCCTGCTCCGAGCCGCGAAAGAGGTCTGATTCTACCACCAATTCCTGTATGGGCTCTCCGTTTTCAATATGGCGGTCGAGCAAATCGCTCACCTTATCCTCAGTCAGGTCGCCGTAAAGATAACGGCCTGTTTCGTCAATCACTTCAACCAGCGGTTCGCGATAGCACATCCCGATACAACTGGTTTGTTTCAGCTCGATGTCGAGGTGCTCCACCTCCATCAGCTTTTTGATCTTGTCATAAACTTTTCCGGCTCCGGCAGCAATTCCGCAGCTTCCAAGTCCAACGATTACTTGTGTTTTCATCTATCGATCTTTTTGTCAATGCCCTGCGGGCAAATCGTTTTTGTTCGTTTAATTTTTTTCTGCCAGACGGATTTCCTTGATAATTTTCACCGACTTTTTACCATCGAGCTTACCGTAGGTCTCATCACCAATCATCATTACCGGCGCCAAAGAGCAACAGCCCAGACAAGCCACAGATTCCAGCGTAAACAGGTTGTCCTCGGTGGTTTCGCCGTCCTTGATTTTCAGGGAATCCATCAGCGCCTCGGTAATTTTGGTCGCATTCTGTACGTGACAGGCTGTTCCATGGCATACTTTAATAATGTGTTTGCCAACGGGATTCAGTCGAAATTGCGCATAGAATGTCGCCACTCCGTACATATCGGCCAGTTTCAGGCCTACTTCCTCATGCAGACGCAAAAATGCATCTTTGGGGATATAGCCGTAAATTTCCTGTACTCCTTGCAAAAGCGGAATCAGATTGCCCTTTTGGTCTTTATATTTTTCTATCAACGGGTCCATCAAACTCAGGTCTTCAGTAACTTGCTTTTCCTGAGTTTCCTTAATATTCACACGTTTAACTCGCATATCTTTTGTATTAAAATGAGTCGTCGAATTTATGAAATGTTAATCAAAAAACATTCGTGATACGGAATTTATAATAGGTCTAAATTGGGACGAAGGGGACAAAGAAAAATACTCATTGAATTTACCTATTTAGCGGGCCTTTATCCGCGCAACCACCCGGATGATCACGAATTTGCAGATATTTCCACAGTGGAACACAAAATTGCACCCAGAGTAGCACAGTGAACCAAACCAACCTTAAATGATCTTATATGCCTTATATGGTTCAAAAAATTTCTATGCTACTTCGTGTCTTATCTGCGCCCTTTGTGCAACATCCACTCACTTAATTATCCTTAATTCCTTAATGTTAAAAATAATCATCGAATTGAACGAATTAATCGAATTGTTATCCTTGGATTTGTGTTTTTACCGCGGATTTTCGCGGATGGGTACGCGGATAGAGCGGACTTCAATTTTGGCGAATGTTTACCGCGGATTGCACGAATTATGTTATCGGGTAGAAACTGTTCATATTATTTTTTTGGATCCCGATTTCTATGATTTACCTGATTCTTTTAAAATTTTCAGCCGGCTAAAATTATAATCAGCACAATCAGAATTATCAGGCTCTAAACTTAATGGGCACATCTTTGTGTAACTCCGTGTCTTATCTGCGCCCTTTGTGCAACAACCAACTTAATTATCCTTAATTTCTTAATGTTAAAAAGGAGTAACAAAGTCTCTAAAACGAGGCGCTTGCTTGTCTTTTTCAGATAAAATCGGTGTATCCTTTATTTGCCAATCGATGCCTATTTCGGGATCATTCCATAGAATGCTCCCCTCCGATTCGCGATTATAGACATTAGTGCATTTATAGGTGAAAACCGTTTCGTCACGCAGGGTAAGAAAGCCATGCGCAAATCCCGGCGGAATCCAATACATCAGCTTGTTCTCTTCGCTTAACTCGACCGCTTCCCACTGACCGTAGGTGGGTGACTCTTTGCGCAGATCCACGGCAACATCCAATACGGCACCTTTCACCACGCGCACCAGTTTGCCTTGAGCATAAGGCGGTCGTTGGAAATGCAAACCACGGAGGACATTTTTTTGCGATTTGGATTCATTATCCTGCACGAAACTCAGGTCCAGTCCGGCATTTTTGAATCGCTCTTTATTGTAGGATTCAAAAAAATAGCCCCGCTCATCCTCAAACACTTGCGGCTTAACAATCAACAGCCCCTCTATCTTTGTTTTTATAATTTCCATTCCTTATTCAGTCTTTTTGATAAATTTCGTTCAATTGATTAATCATGCGGCCGGACGCATATTGTTTTATGGCGTAAGCCTGTGCCTTTATACCCAGTTTTTCCCGCATTTGGGCCGAGGATATCAAACCTGATAATTGACGTACATACTCCTCTTTATTTCCCGCTTGATACAAAATACCGGTATCCTGCACCACATCTCCCACACCGCCAACATCCGCTGCCAGAATAGCTTTCCCTGCAGCTTGCGCCTCCATCAGACTCATGGGGGTGCCTTCGGCAAAGGAAGTCAGCGTAACGATATCCAGGCCCGAATATACAAAATTCAATTGCCCGGCCCACGAACAAAAGCAAATATCGTAGTCAGCAGCAACAGCAAGCTTTTCCGAAACCCGCAATGATTGTTTTGCTTCTGCAAGCAATGCTCCGTATTCCGGGCCATCCCCAATAACAAAGGCCTTAAACTTTAAGTCCTTATCCTTTTTTAATTCACTGAGCGCATCAATAAAAAAGCGGATATTTTTGATTTTTACCAAACGGCCGATTATACCGATTGCCACTTCCTCTTGCTTCAAATAATGTTGCGCTCTGAATTCCCGGCGCATTTCATCCGAAACTTCAAAAAACGATTGCTCCAAAGCCAATGGAACCACGGATATCTTTTCGCGTGGCGCTATGCGGTATTTATCCGACAAATCCCTTTTTTGACTTTCCGATAAAGCGATAATACGGTCTGTCTTCCCGGCCAGACTTCGTTCCAGACTTTGTAATACAGCCGAAAACGCGGGCGCAAAATAATGCTCAAATAAGAGGCCGTGATAGGTGTGAACTATTTTCTTTACTTTTTCCTTACGGGCAGCCAAACGTCCCATAACGCCCACTTTCGATGTGTGGGTATGCACAATATCCGGTTTAAAATCACGGATAATCTTCCGCAAATAGCGATACGAACCATAATCGAGTAAGGGCTTGATTTTGCGATTCAGTTGTGGCAGCAAAAGCGGTTGATGTTGTAATCCGGTGAACCAGTCCATAGCGGAAACCTCCCCTGCTCCCGGACCGCCGCCCGTTACCAAAACCTCATAATCCTTTTCCATTTCGCGGGCCAGCATGGCGATATGTCTAGACGGACCGCCCACAACCAAACGATTGGTAATTAAAAGGATTTTTGGTTTTTGTATCATCTTGATAAAAGTCATGGTCACAAACACGCTAATGTTACTTAAAAGTTTACAATGCGCGCAAAACCATTCTCCTAAACCTTATTTTTAAATAATGTGAATAGCCTCGCCATAGGCATGTGCCGCGGCTTCCATCACGGCTTCCGACATGGTCGGGTGCGGATGAACAGCGCTGATAATCTCCGGCCCGGTCATTTTCATTTTACGGATAACCACCAACTCGGAAATCATTTCGGTAACATTATCACCGACCATGGAACCACCCAAAAGCAGATCTGTTTTGGCATCGAAAATCAGCTTTACAAAACCATCATTATTTCCGCCTGCCGTAGCTTTGCCGGATGCTTTGAAAGGGAATTTCCCCACTTTCAATTCGTAGCCGGCTTCCAAAGCCTGTGCCTCGGTCATACCCACAGAAGCCACTTCGGGTGTAGTGTAAGTACAAGCCGGGATATTGTCGTAGTCCATCAAATCGGGCTGATGGCCGGCAATTTTCTCTACACAGATAATTCCTTCGCGTGAAGCCACATGGGCAAGTGCCGGTCCGTGCACGATATCTCCGATGGCGTAAACTCCTTCGATATTGGTTTTGTAGTAATCATCCACGATAATTTTTCCGCGCTCAGTGGCAATACCCAATTCCTCAAGGCCAAGTCCTTCAAGATTGGTCTCCACTCCCACTGCCGATAAAACAACATCGGCTTCCACCACTTCTTCGCCTTTTTTGGTTTCAATATATACCTGACATTTCTCGCCGGAAGTATCCACCTTGGTCACCGACGAGTTGGTCATTACTTTCATTTTCATTTTCTTAAACGCACGCGCCAGATTCTTGGAAGCATCCTCATCCTCCAAAGGAACGATATTGGGCATATACTCTACCAGCGTTACCTTGGTTCCTATGCTATGATAAAAATAGGCGAACTCGGAACCAATGGCTCCGGAGCCCACAACCACCATGCTTTCGGGTTGCTTCTCCAAGGTCATCGCCTTGCGATAACCGAATATCTTTTCGCCGTCCATTTTCAGACTGGGCAATTCGCGGGCACGGGCTCCTGTGGCGATAATGATATTCGCGGCTTCGTAATCCGTCACATTGCCATCGGCACCGGTTACACTGACTGTATTATTGGATTTCAGTTTTCCGCTGCCTTCGATTAGTGTGATTTTATGTTTCTTAAACAGAAATTGCACTCCTTTGCTCATATTGGCCGCTACGCCACGACTGCGTGCCACCATCGCGTTAAAATCGGCTTTGATTTCGCCCTCGATTTTCAATCCGTAATTCTCGGCATGCCTGGCATAATTATACACCTGCGCGCTTTTAAGCAGGGCTTTGGTCGGAATACAGCCCCAGTTCAGGCAGATGCCGCCTACTTCGGCACGTTCAACAACGGCCACATTTTGACCTAATTGCGCAGCACGGATTGCAGCAACATAACCGCCCGGGCCGCTTCCTATAATGATAATATCAAAGTTCATAGTTCTCGTATTTGATTTGCTGCAAAAGTAGAGATTTTAGAGTCGTATTGATAATAAAGTCTTGTAATATTTAGAAGAAGTTGAATTTTAGGCACTGTTTTTTGGCTTTCGGGAATTTAATATGAGCCTTTTAATTTTGAGGCTGATTATACTGATTACTCTGATTTCTATTTTCAGCAAGCTGAAAATTTATAAAGAATCAGGTAAATCAGAGAAATCAGGCTCCAAAAAATCAGCACCGGATGACACATATTGGACAAAGTTTCTCTGACGCAGATATGTATGATTTTTATGATATGCTTCCTGCGTTTTTCTTTGAAAAACTCCGGAAGTTGCACGGATTTGGTTGCTGTTTCTTGCACTAATCGCTATTTCATAGTTTTGAATCAGAGCAAAAAAAAGCACCTTCTCTTAAAAGAAAAGGTGCTTCACATTTCGTTCTATACGCGGGTGTTTATTCCACCACCTCTCCTTTAATCGTCGGTACGACAACATTATTCTCGGCATTGGTAAAAACCGTAATCTTTTTGTTGAAAGCGCCCAGGATATCCGTTGTGGTATAACCCACCTTTATGGTTGCCGACTGTCCGGGCATCAGGGGCTCTTTGGAATAAACAGGAACCG
>CAYUAN010000131.1:0-10240 GCA_964442545.1 uncultured Prolixibacteraceae bacterium
TCATGGAGTAATAGTCTTTATTGGATTTGCTGTTAGCAGATTTTTTAATAGCTTTACAAAAGTTAACGCAGCGGAAATAAATTATGTGCTATTCCCACGCCAAATTAACTTAGCAAGTTAATCAGCAAAAACGAGGATTGGCCTAAATTAGCAATATACCGACCGGATGAAAAATCTAATAAAATTCATTATCTTCTCCATAGCACTTTACATGGGCATGTCGCTACTATATGCAATGTATTTAAATAGTGAAAATCAATCAAACGACGAAGCGACTTTAAGTGCGTTTATACACCTCTCACCGCTATTGTTATTATTTATTTATTGGGGTGTGAGAATTTATAAAAACAGCAAATAAAAACCCCTGTAACCGCTTAGGCTACAGGGGCTGTAAAATTGCTTTGCTCCTCCTCTAGGACTTGAACCTAGGACACCCTGATTAACAGTCAGGTGCTCTAACCAGCTGAGCTAAGGAGGAATTTCAGCCTCGCTGAAAAGCGGTGCAAATATACAGCAAGAATTTAAATCTGCAATAAAAAATAAGAATTTTTTAAACTTTTTAAAGATTCGCCCTAAGCCGCTGTTTCATAAGGGATATCGATAATAATAGTGGTTCCTTCGCCGGGAATGCTGTCGATGGTAAACTCCCCGCCGATGCTTTCAATCCGCTCTTTCAGATTATTCAGCCCGATTCCTTCGGACTTAATATTGTCTTTATCGAAACCTATTCCATGGTCTTCCACAATAATATTCAGGCGGTCGTCGGCACCGACAAACTGAACAAAGATTTCGTCTGTTTGCGCATGACGAATCACATTGGTAACCAATTCCTGAATTACACGGAACAGCGCAATCTCGGTTTCGGACTTCAAACGGGTTTGCATCCCTGAATTAATCACGGTCATCTTAACCTTTCGTGCGCTATTAATGGCATCGCGCATATTTTCCACCGCGGCCAAAAGTCCAAACTGAGTAAGTACCCCTTGAGTCAGATTTCGCGAAACGGCCCGTACCTCTTCCACCGACTTATCCAATAATTCAATGGCATAACGATAATTCTTCGCAGCTTCGGGGTCTTTGGTCAAAATGGGCTCCAAACTGTTAAAATGCAGTTTTACCGTTGACAATAAGCTTCCCAGGCGATCGTGCAAATCACCGGCAATCCGGGCACGTTCTTTTTCCTGGCCTTCCATAAATGATTTTATGGTACTCACCTCCAGTTCCTTCATCAAGTCCAGGGTTTTTTGCTTATTGAGTTGCTCTTTGCGCAAATGCATCTCTTTATCCGCCTTTCGTTTCATTTTGAAATAGCGATAAATAAAGAACATCATCGTCAAGAGCAATGATGAAAATACAATTAAGGAATTGGATATCAGTGTTTGTTTCTCAACCAGAATTTTTTGTTTCTCATTATTCAGGTCGGCAAGTTTCTGTTCTTCCTCAAGCTTTTGAATCAAGCGGTCCTTTTTTTCTGCTTCAAACAGCTCTTTATAATAATTCAGTTTTTCCTCCAGTTCAATGCGATGGACAGAGTCATTTTGTTCGCTATACTGAACATAGGTTTCGTATGCTTTTTTATAGTTCCCTAAATTTCTGTAGGCAACAGAAAGGCCCTCGCGGCAAATCAAAGCGATTTCCACAAAACTGTTTGAATCGGCAATTTCAACCGCTCGTTTAAGATAGGGAATCGCCTCACGATTTTTACCCATTTTCACAAACAAAAGCCCGATATTTCCATAGCTTGACGCCAACCAACGCTTTGCCCCTATTTTCTCGCGAATCTTCAAAGAGGTTCGATACTCCTGCATGGCCCCCTTATAATCTCCCTTGGCCTTCTTAATATTTCCAATATTATCGTGCAAGCCGGCAACCGCACTTGGCGGACCGGAGTTTTTTCGGATGGCCATAGCCTTTTCATAATAAGCCATCGCCGTATCCAACTGGTCCAATGCTTTGTAGCAATTTCCCATATTCGAATAGATGCTCGCTCTGCGCACCAACTTTTTATTTCCTGAAAAACGTATTATGGTTTTTAGGGCTTGCGTATAGTTTTCCAATGCCTTTTCATAATCCTTATGATAATAATAGATACTGCCTAGATTATTCAAAATATATGAAACATCATAGGTGGAGTCCATTTCCTGATAAATGTTCAAGGCCTTGTAATAATGCACAATGGCACTATCATACTCTCCCTTATTTAAGAATATGGAACCTATGTTGTTATTGATCCTTCCTAAATTATATTTACGCGGACTTTTAAGATATATGGAATCTATGGTTGTGTAGAATTTAATATTCTGACGAAAATAATATAAAGCAGAATCGTAATTATCCACCCTGAAATAATAATACCCTAAACCAAAATTTACAGCACCCAGCAAATCCTTAATATTATAATCTTTAACCAATTTCATGGCCTTGGTTTGATAGATTAAGGAGGAATCAAGATAACGGGTTTTCAGGTAATAATCGCCTAAATTATTATAAAACACCGCCTTGTATCGCGGCTTGCTCACTTTGTCAAGATAATAGCGCGCGGAATCAAGATACAGGTACTGTAGCTTCCGGTTCCGTTTCGCGTAATATTGATTGGAATCCAGGTAACGGACAAAAATAGAATCCACAGGAAAGTTCTGTGGCTCCGCCTTATCCGTATGTACCGATTGAAGATTTTGAGCCTGAAGAGCGCATGATAAAAGATAAAAAACGAGAAATATCAATACCGGCGTATTTCGGTTAATGCTTTTCTGCATGAGTGTCAAGAATTTGATAGTGCTAAGTTGCGCTAAGATAGAAAAATTTTTCTTTTTATTTATTTCTTTACCGATAAAATTATTTTCCTGAAAGCACGTTATTTATACCGATTCCGATAAGCACGGGAATATTTGATGTAAGCATAAAAACTTTACATTTGCGCATTCTTAAGAAAACAGATTAAACGCATTATGGATAAACAGATTAAGGATTCAAACAATTTTAATTCCACGAATTTTATTGTTTTTTTGTGGCAAAAGCGTAAAATACTCATCGGCCTTACTTTAGCTGCCGCGATTTTATCAGCTATTTTTTCGGGGCCCTTTTTTATTACGCCTAAATTTAAGTCCACGGTGGTACTTTTCCCCACTTCTACCAACTCCATCTCAAAAGCACTTTTGGGGGACAACCAGGGCTACAAACAAGACCTGCTGCAGTTTGGTGAAGAAGAGCATGCCGAGCAGTTATTGCAAATTCTGAACTCGAGTAAGATTCGTGACCGCATCATCCAGAAATACGATTTGATGAAGCATTACGACATCGATAAAGATTCCAAATACAAACGCACGCTGCTGAATAAAGAATATAAAAGCAATATCAAATACCGGCGCACGGAAAATATGGCGGTGGAAATTACCGTTTTGGATGCCGACCCGGATACCGCCGCGCTGATTGCCAATGATATTGCCGCGCTACTCGATTCCCTGAAAATCAATATGCAGAAAGAACGCGCATATCGTGGCTACGAAATCGTAAAACAGGAATACGAAAATCTGAAAAATGATATTCAGATGAAAGAGGACTCCCTGACCAAATTGCGCGAAAAAGGAGTGCACGATTACGAGACACAGGCCGAAATGATTAACCGTCAGTTGGCCATCGAGATTGCTAAAAATCCCAAATCAAGTGCCGTAAAAGCGCTGGATGACAAACTGGAAGTATTGGCAAAATACGGAGGTCCTTATGTGAGTTTGCGCGACGGCTTGGAATATGAGAAAAAGTTGTTGGTGGAAGTAAAAGAGAAGTACGATAAAGCCAAGATTGACGCCGAGGAAGAGTTGCCGCAAACGTTTAAGGTGGATATGGCCTACCCGGCCGAAAAGAAATCATATCCGGTACGCTGGCTGATTGTTCTGGTGGCTTCTGTTTCCACCTTACTACTTACCATTTTCGTATTGATTTTGATTGACAGTCTGAAAGACGTTCAGTTTAACAAAAACAAGCAATAGTTTTGATTAGCTCCCGGGCTGCAGATAAAAAACGTGAACTGTGGGCGATTATCATCGTCTCGCTCTATCTTATTGTCAACAGTCTGCTGATTTCCCAGGAGGTTTATTGGTTTAGCGTGCTGCCCGGCGTATTGCTTATCGGCATGATATACATTTTCGCGCTGGACAAAATCTACCTTATCATCGCTTTTTTTACTCCGCTTGCCATCGATATTAAAGAAATCGGTTTGGTAAATGGCGATATCGGCTTGTCGATTCCGACGGAGCCCTTGCTGTTCGCCTTAATGTTTATCTTTATCGTAAAGCTGATTTTCGACCGGCACTTCGACCGCAGGATTTTCCGTCATCCCGTTAGTCTGGCCCTTTATTTCTATCTGATTTGGATGTTCCTGACGAGTATTACGAGCGAATTCCCCCTGGTTTCGTTTAAATTCTTCCTGGCGCGGCTATGGTTTGTTATACCGATTTATTTCTTTGGGGTGATGGTTTTTAAAAATTACCGGAATATCCCGCGCTTTATCTGGATGTATGCAGTAAGTTTAATTATCGTCATCGGCTGGACCATCAGTCAGCATGCCCTGAACGGTTTTACCGAACATGCCGCCCACTGGGTTATGTCGCCTTTTTATAACGACCATACTTCTTATGGCGCGGTGTTAGCCATGTTTATTCCCGTTTTGTTCGGGCTGCTGTATTATTACCCCAAAACATCCCAAAAAGTATTTACCGCATTGGTGCTGATTATCTACCTTGTAGCCATTTACCTGTCTATTAGCCGTGCGGCCTGGGCCAGTATTATGGTCGCCCTCGGCGTATTTATTTTAATCCGTTTCAAAATACGGCTTAGCTGGGTGCTTACCGCATTTGCCATTATGCTGTTTTTCATTTTCAGTTTTCAGGAGCAGATTTTAATGAAACTGGAAAAAAACAAGCAGGATTCTTCCAGCGATTTTATTGAACATGTGCAATCCATGTCGAATATCGCTACCGACGCTTCGAATCTGGAACGTATCAATCGCTGGATGTCGGCCATCAGAATGTTCGAGGCGCGGCCGTTTTTCGGCTGGGGGCCGGGCACCTACCAGTTTGTGTATGCCCCCTTTCAAAGTGTGGAGCAAAAAACCGTAATCAGCACCAATGCCGGAAATAAGGGCACGGCCCATAGCGAGTATCTGCTGGCATTGTCGGAACAGGGCTTTATCGGAATGCTGAATTTTATTGTGGTGATGATTTTGGTGAGCTTAACCGCTTTGCGCAACTACCGTAATATCGAGAACAGGCAATTGCGCATCCTTAGCCTTATTATATTTTTGGGATTGACAACCTATATCGCCCATGCCTTTTTCAATAATTTTCTGGATACCGATAAAATGTCGGTACCTTTCTGGGGCTTTATCGCTGCCATTGTTGCCATTGATATCTATTATAAAGGGCAATCGCAGGCGCTTGAAGATGATCAGGCGGAATAAATTGCAAAGGTTTTTTAGTCAATCGAAATATAGAACGAAACTTCCCAGATTTTTATAATATCCATCGCCTCATTATAAAAATTCGGATCGTCAGCGACCAGGTTGAGCAAACTATAATGCACCTGCAGGTCGAAATTAAGATTAAAATAAGTGGGAAGCCGCTTACGATAGCCCACACCTCCGCCAACCAAAAAGCCCACATTGTTAAACGTAATCGTCCGGTTTATTTTTTCATCACTACGACTGACATCCGTTGTCAGAATTCCCCCTAAACCAAAATAAAAATGATCCGGTTTTGTGGAAAAACTGTAGTTCAACCATAAAGGAAGTTGCAAGGTGGAGTAATTTGTATATTGGTCATAATCGCTTCCGTTAAAAGAAAAGCCAAGCTGCAATTTCGAAATCATAATATTTACCCCCGTAACAAAATTCAAGCGATCTGTCAAACGGGTATCTACCACTATACCAAACGAAAAGCCAATTTGCGGCGTGCTGCTCCAATTGCCGATGGAATCGGAATACAGCGGATCGGAATTGGCCTTAAAAGTAATGCCCCGGTAATGCAAGCCGGCAATGGCTCCGGCATGCACCCGCGCATTTGTATCCCGCTCAAAAGCAGGAATATATTCACTGGTATCGGTTTCCTCATAGTAATCCTGCGCCTGAATGGCCGGAATAAAAACGCTCAAAAGCAATAAAACTAAAATATAACGTCGCATACTTATTTTTCGAAAAGGTAAATATACAGTAATTTTTCAATGGGGAAATTGCCGAAGGAGGAAGAAAAAATTATAGCTTAATCGGGCTTAAATATCTATTTTCGCTGTTCATGAAATTAAAGATATGAAAATCGCGAGTTATAATGTGAACGGCATCCGTGCCGCAATGAAAAAGGGGTTTATGGAATGGCTGCAGCAGACCGATGCCGATGTGGTTTGTTTGCAGGAAACCAAAGCCCAGGAAGACCAGATTCCCCAATTTGAATTTGCCGCTGCGGGCTACGAAACCTACAGTTTTTCGGCCAAGAAAAAAGGCTATAGCGGTGTGGCCATTTTGTGCAAAAAAACACCGGACAAGGTGGTGCGCGGAATGGGAATCCCCGCTTATGACGACGAAGGCCGGTTTATCCGTGCCGACTTTGGGAAATTGTCGGTTGTCAGTGTTTACCACCCTTCCGGTTCGTCGGGCGATGTGCGCCAGGATTTTAAGATGCAGTGGCTGGCCGATTTTCAAGAATATGTGACGAAGCTGCGAGAAGAGCGCCCCTATCTGGTAATCAGCGGCGACTATAATATCTGCCACCGCCCCATCGACATCCACGACCCGGTGCGAAATGCCAAAAGTTCCGGTTTCCTGCCCGAAGAGCGCGAGTGGATGAGCGGATTTCTGGATAGCGGCTTTGTGGATTCGTTTCGCTATCTGAATCAGGAGCCGCATCAATACACCTGGTGGAGCTACCGGGCCAATGCCCGGGCAAACAACAAAGGTTGGCGTATCGATTATCATATGGTCACAGAAAATCTGAAAGATAAAATCGTGCATGTAGAGATTCATACGCAAGCTTTTCAATCTGACCATTGCCCGATTGTTCTGGAGTTAAAAGATTTTTAAATCCGGCAAATATTTCCATGCTCCGGGCGTTATAAATTGCCGGTTTAATTAACATGCTTATGTTAGTATTTAAGTGTCGGCCGGTTTGAGCGGCGGCACCGCTAATAGTATTTTTGAATGCCGGCAAATATTTATTTGAAAATCAGAATATTTGTTGTGTAACAGAACCATCAAAACAGAAAAATTATGAAAAAATCTTTTGGCAGAGTCCTGTTTTTTACGATGATTTCCACCTTGTTGCTTTCTTCCTGCGTTAGCATGAAAAAGTATAATGAACTGGAAGGAAAACGAAAAGCATGTGATGAGGAAAACGGCCGCTTAAAAGCGGAAAATCAAGATTTGCGAACCAAGAATAATGAACTGGCGGGCGAATTGGCACGCTATAAAAAGAATGTGGAAAACCTGAAAGAAGACACCACACAAATTGGCCGGAATTGTCGGCGCATTGCCGGAAGCTATAAAGAGTTGAATAAAAATTATAACGATTTGCTGCAAAAGCACGACGCCATGGTAGCAGGAAATCAGGCCGAAATCAAGAAAATATTGGCGGAATTGCAAAAAGCACAAGCTGACCTGATTGTGCGTGAAGATTCTTTGGCGGCTTTGGAAAAAGAATTTTATGCCAAGAAAAACGCCCTGGATATTTTGAGTCAGGAACTGGCGGAGAAAGAAGATGCTTACAATCGTTTGCGCGCGGAACTGGCCCGTAAAGACTCGACCATGAACGCCTTGCGCAACAGCGTAGCTGAAGCGCTGGTCGGATTCGAAAACGACGGACTGACGATTACCCGCAAAAACGGCCGCGTATATGTTTCTATGGAAAACAAGCTACTGTTCCCCTCGGGTAGCTTTGTGGTAAATCCAAAAGGTGTGGATGCCATTCAGAAACTGGCCAAAGTGTTGGAGTCTCACCCCGATATCCGCATTTTGATCGAAGGACATACCGACAATGTGCCTTACGGAGGCAAAGGAAACCTGCAAGACAACTGGGATTTAAGTGCCAAGCGTGCCACCAGCATTGTTCGCATACTCACCTCCGGCAGCTCCATCGACCCAAAGCGTATTACTGCCGCAGGGCGCGGAGAGTTTGATCCGGTTGCCAGCAACGACACCCCCGAAGGCCGGGCCAAAAACCGCCGGACGGATATCATTCTGGTACCCGATTTGTCCAAGTTGTACGAAATTGTAAGCGATGACCAAACAGCAAAAGAAGCAGAAGAAAATACTGCGGACGAAAATATGGAAACCGAACAAAAATAATTTTGAGTTTCAGAATATCTCACTAAAGTCCGCCCATCATGGCGGACTTTTTAATTTCTTATAACCGTTAGCTGAAATTTATTATATTTGTCAAAAAAATGGGATGAATATATGTCAACACGAAAATTATATAGTCGTCGTAAATTATTGACAATGATGGACCAGAATGAATCAGAAGTAAATGATTTGATGAAGTTGTTCGTCAGCGTGGTCCCTCCAATGATTGATAATATGCGCATATCGGCCGAAGAAGGAAAATGGAATGAAGCAGCCAATATTGCGCATAAGCTTAAATCATCGATGCGGCTATGGGAAATGGATACCCTCGACGAGGACGTTGTTTTTATAGAAACGCATGGCAAGGAAGGAACACAATTGGATGTTGTAGCGGAAAAGCTGGAATATCTTTGTATGAATATCGAAAAAGCCATCAACGAAATGAAAGAAGAACTAGGCATCTAAAACACGGCGGCTCAAAACAGGCACATCGGCTCAAAGCTCAAAATTTCCGTTTATACCAAAAGTGGTATATCTTAGTCTATATCTGTATTTTTTGTAATTTTGCGGTTAATCATTAAAAAACTCAGTATCATGGCAAGAAATTCATCAGATAATATAGTTGGCGAATTCAATAAAATCGTTGCAGGAACCAAGATTCACGGTGAAATAGAAACCCAGGGAGATATCCGTGTGGACGGAACTATTGTGGGGAATATGAAGATTAAAGGGAAGTTAGTCCTGGGTCCTACCGGACTGATTGAAGGTGAGGTAAAGTGCAAAAATGCCGAAATCATGGGCACCATGAATGTGGAGATTCAAGTGGAAGAATTACTTTCGTTAAAAGCCACTGCCAAGATTAAAGGAGATGTGATTACCAATAAATTATCCATTGAACCGGGTGCAAAACTAACCGGTACCATCAATATGGAAAATCAAAATACCCCAATTCCCAACAAATTAGATAACACGAATGCCAAATTCCAAAAAGAACCCGTTAAATAATTTCATTATTTATTCATCAATGGCATTTCAGATGGGAATAATTATTCTCGGAAGTGCCTACGGCGGGGTAAAGTTGGATGAATACCTTCAGGCAAAACATTTTATCGAAACCGACTTTCCGATTTTCACGGTAGTGCTGAGCATTTTCGGCTTGGCTGCTGCTATGTATCTTTTTCTGAAAGACCTTATGCGCAATAATAAATAACCATTTTATGAAATCATTTCTTATCCGACTTTTAATTCTGACCGCCTTTATGGAAGCTCTAAGCTTTGGGTGGACAATTGCCATGCCGCACAAATGGGTCACCCCGCTCCTGCCGGTTTTACCGGCATTCTTTATGGCGGTTACTTACTTAATCCATCATGGCTTTGTCAAAGCCGTAAGTCTGCGTCCGCAACAATTTGTTACCCGATTTATGCTGATTACAACCATAAAATTAATTTCATTTATGGTGCTTTTACTGGTTTATGCACTGATGTTTAAGGATGATGCAATCCAATTTTTAATCAGCTTTTTTGTGATGTATTTAATTTACTCGGCCTTTGAAGTCATTGCCGTGATGAAGCTCAATAAATCGAATTAAGCAAGGGAACAGAAAACAAAAATGCCTTGCAGCATGATGTTGCAAGGCATTTTTTATAATTCCAAAAAGGCAAAACCTATTGAATAATAATCTTTCGAATCAAAACATCACCCGCCGCCGACTGCAGCTTTAAGACATATACGCCTCCACTCAGGTTTCCGGTTTGAATCTCAATATGGCCGTTGGTACGGTTAATCGTTGTTTCCACTTGCTTTCCGACAATATTAAACAAGTCCACATCTGTAATTTTTACTTTTTGGTAATCAACAAGCAATGTTTTATTCTGCGCCAAAGGATTCGGATAAATCCTCAAATCAGCACTTAAATC
>CAYUAN010000132.1:0-17542 GCA_964442545.1 uncultured Prolixibacteraceae bacterium
GCGAGGGCCGGGTTTGTTGGGTTCGCTTCTGGTTGGTACTTCTTTTACCAAAGGTTTTTCCATGGCTATGAATATTCCCATGGTGGAGGTGGACCATTTGCAGGCGCATATCCTGGCACATTTTATCGATATGGGCGGACAGGATGTACCGGAGTTTCCTTTTCTGTGCCTGACGGTGTCCGGAGGCCATACTCAGATCGTTAAGGTAAATGATTATTTCGATATGGAAATTATCGGAAAAACCATTGATGATGCTGCCGGTGAGGCTTTTGATAAAACGGCAAAGATTCTTGGTTTGGGTTATCCCGGAGGTCCGTTAATTGATCGCCTGGCTAAAGAGGGCGATGCCAATTGTTTTGATTTTCCGAAACCCAAAATCCGGGGTTTGGATTACAGTTTTAGCGGAATCAAGACTTCCTTTCTTTACTTTGTGCGTGACCGCCTGAAAGAGAACCCCAATTTCATTGAGGAGCATAAAGCTGATTTGGCGGCAAGTATGCAACGATTGATTATCGAAATTCTGATTGGTAAACTCAAACGCGCTTCCCGTGAAACGGGTATTAAGCAAATTGCTTTGGCCGGCGGGGTGTCTGCCAATTCGGGCTTGCGCCGTGCCATACTGGATGGTGAGAATGCTTTCGGCTGGAAGGCCTTTATTCCGCCATTTCAACTGACGACCGATAATGCCGCGATGATTGCCATTGCAGGCTATTATAAATACTTGAAAAAGGAATTTATTGATTATGATTTTGCCCCTTATGCCCGGGCATTGCACAAAACAAAATAAAAAAGCGGCTCAACAGAGCCGCTTTTTTTATGCAGTAAATTATTGTTTTAGTCAATAATAGTATTCCAACCGTGTTTGTCCTCAATCTCACCCAACTGAATTCCCTGAAGGGTTTCGTACAACTTGGTTGAAATAGGGCCGGCTTTACCGTCTTTACAATACAGGTATTCTTTTCCGGTATCACGATCGTAAATTCGTTTAATGGGAGTAATTACCGCGGCGGTACCGCAAGCTCCAACCTCGTCGAATGTTTCCAGCTCTTCCACCAATACATGACGGCGCTCTACGGTTAAGCCCATATCTTTGGCTATGGCACGCAAGCTCATATTGGTAATGGAAGGCAATATGGAGTTGGAGTCCGGGGTGATGTATTTCCCGTCTTTAATTCCAAAGAAGTTTGCCGGGCCGGCTTCGTCAATACGTGTCTTGGTTTTGGCATCCAGGAACAATACTGATGAAAAGCCTTCGTCATGGGCACGCACTCCGGCACGCAGGCTGGCCGCGTAGTTTCCGCCTACTTTCAAATGGCCGGTTCCCAGTGGTGCGGCACGGTCAAAGTCCCGGGCTATTTGTACTTCCACAGGATTAAATCCTTCTTTGAAATACGGCCCTACCGGTGTTACAAAAATCATAAACAGATATTCGGTTGCCGGTTTCACACCCACCTGCGGGCCTGAACCAATCAGCAAGGGTCGCAGATATAAAGACGAACCGGTACCGTAAGGTGGAATGAATTTCTCGTTCAGCTTAATAACCTTAATCATGGCTTTTTTGAATAGTTCTTCCGGAACAGGTTCCATCAGAATTCCTTCAGCCGAATTGCGTAAACGCTTGGCATTTTCTTCCCAGCGGAATACGCGAATCTTTCCGTCTTTCCCACGGAATGCTTTTAATCCTTCAAAAGCCTCCTGGCCGTAATGTAAAGCGGTAGCCGCTATGTGGATGTTAATGGTTTCTTCTGAGCTAACCTCCAAAGCGCCCCATTTTCCGTCGCGGAAATAGGAGCGTACATTATAATTGGTTTTGGTGTAGCCGAAAGATAAGTTTTTCCAATCTATTTCACTCATAATATTTTGTTCTTTAATTGTTCAAATAATGTGTTCAGTAGGGCGCTAATTTAGGAAATATTTTAATGCATTTTGGCCTGAAATTCCCATAAGCCTTGCAATATTTTAAATAGGAAGGAGTCGCCGATTTTTCCTTAAATTTGCCACTTCATTAAAGAATAATTAATTAGATGCATTTTCTTTACGGATATTATGGGAGTGCAGATGTGAATTAGGATTATGAGAAAGACGATAAAAGGTGATATTACGAAAATAAAAGTGGACGCAATGGTGAATGCCGCCAATAATTCATTATTGGGGGGCGGAGGTGTTGACGGAGCCATTCATCGTGCCGCAGGGCCGGAATTGTTGGAGGAGTGCCGCACATTAGGCGGTTGTCCGACGGGAGAAGCGCGAATAACAAAAGCGTATAATCTGCCGGCAAAATATGTGATTCATACGGTGGGCCCGGTTTGGAAGGGCGGTAAATCCAATGAAAAGGAATTGTTGCGTAATGCCTATTGGAATTCGCTTGAGCTGGCCCATAAGCATGGTTGTAAGTCGGTGGCTTTTCCGAATATCAGTACGGGTGTCTATGGATTTCCGAAAATTGATGCCGCTTATATCGCCATTGAAACCGTTACCCGTTTTATTCGTGATGTGGCACCGGATATGGATGTTATTTTTGTGTGTTTCGACGATTTGAATTATAAGATTTATCAGGAAATTTGTCCGCAATTTACCCTCGATGATTAAGTAGTTTCGTTTTAAGTTTTAGTCTATTTTTGCGGTCTCAGAAAAACAAGAATATTTATGATTAATATAACATTACCGGATAATTCCGTACGTCAGGTAGCCGAAGGGACTACCGCGATGGATATTGCCAAAGATATTAGTGAAGGATTGGCGCGAAATGTATTGGCCGCCAAGTTTAACGACCGGGTAATTGATGCTACCAAGCCCTTGGATACGGATGGAAAGCTGCAACTTTTGACCTGGAATGATGATGAAGGTAAGGCCGCTATGTGGCACTCTTCTGCGCACTTGATGGCCGAGGCGATTGAACTTTTATATCCGGGTACTAAATTCGGTATCGGTCCCGATATTGAAAACGGCTTTTATTATGATATGGATTTGGGCGATCGGGTGATTTCATCCGAAGATTTACCCAAGATTGAGCAGAAAATGAAAGAACTGGCCAAGCAGAAGCAAACTTTTGTTCGCTCCGAGGTGCCGAAAAAAGAAGCCATCGACTTTTTTTCTAAAAAGAATGATGAGTATAAACTGGAATTGATCGAGGGGCTGGAAGATGGTGAGATTTCTTTCTATCAATGCGGTGAATTTGTTGACCTGTGTCGCGGACCGCATATTCCACATACAGGCGTGATTAAGGCTATTAAGCTGTTGAGTGTGGCCGGCGCCTACTGGCGTGGTGACGAAAATCGCAAGCAGCTAACCCGTATCTACGGAATTACTTTCCCGAAGAAAAAAGAATTGGATGAGTATCTGGAGATGCTGGAGGAAGCCAAAAAGCGCGATCATCGTAAGCTGGGAAAAGAATTGCAATTATTTACTTTTTCAAACCGCGTAGGGCAGGGGCTGCCGCTTTGGTTGCCCAAAGGTGCCATGCTGCGCGAGCGTTTGGAAAATTATTTGAAGAAAGTACAAAAGGATGCCGGTTATTTGCCGGTGATCACTCCGCATATCGGCGGCAAGGAACTTTATGTAACCTCGGGCCATTATGCGAAATACGGGGAGGATTCATTCCGCCCCATTACGACACCCAACGAAGGGGAAGAGTTTTTGTTGAAGCCCATGAACTGCCCGCATCATTGCGAGATTTATAAGTCGAGCCCGCATTCATATCGTGATCTGCCTTTGCGTTTGGCGGAGTTTGGTACGGTGTATCGTTATGAGCAGAGCGGTGAATTGCACGGCTTGACGCGTGTGCGTGGCTTTACGCAAGATGATGCGCATATTTTTTGCCGTCCCGACCAGGTAAAATCCGAATTTAAGGCGGTAATTGATATTGTATTGCGAATTTTCAAGGCTTTGAAATTCGACGATTTTATCACGCAGATTTCCATTCGCGACCCGCAAAATCCGGATAAGTATATCGGCAGTGCCGAAAATTGGGAAAAAGCGGAGGCGGCTATTATTGAAGTTGCCGAAGAAAGCGGATTGGATTATGTGATTGAAGAGGGAGAAGCTGCCTTCTATGGCCCAAAGATGGACTTTATGGTGCGCGATGCAATTGGCCGTAAGTGGCAGTTGGGCACCATTCAGGTGGATTACAACTTGCCCGAACGCTTTGAACTGGAATATATTGGAGAGGATAATAAGAAGCACCGTCCGGTGATGATTCATCGTGCTCCTTTCGGTTCCATGGAACGTTTTGTGGCGGTTTTGATTGAGCATACCGCGGGTAAATTCCCGATTTGGCTCACACCGGAGCAGGTTAGAATATTGCCAATCAGTGAGAAATATAAAAAATATGCCGAAAAAGTTTTGGAATTGCTAAATAATTCCGATATTCGCGCCCAAATTGATAACCGCAGTGAGAAGACGGGTCGAAAGATTCGGGATGCTGAAATTGAGCGAGTTCCGTATATGTTGATCGTGGGAGAGAAAGAAGAAAAGGACGAAACAGTATCGGTACGAAAACAATCTGCGGGTGATCAAGGAACAATGCAGCTTGATGATTTTATTAAAATGATCAATGATGAGGTGGAAGCCCTCGTGTAAGTATAAGAGTATTAACAAATAATAGGAGGACTTAAAATAGCACAAAAGTTCAGAAGACGTGGGGGACGTTACGTAAAAAAAGTAAACCCGCACAAAACGAATGAAGAAATCAAGGCCCAAATGGTTCGGGTTGTTGGTGAAAATGTTGAAGTAGGGATTTATTCCATTAGCGAGGCCCTGCGTATGGCAGAAGACCAAGGACTTGATTTGGTTGAGATTTCGCCCACGGCAACACCACCGGTTTGCAAGATAATTGACTACAAGAAATTCTTGTACGAGCAAAAGAAAAAGCAAAAAGAGATTAAGGCCAAGTCGGCCAAAGTGGTAGTGAAAGACATTCGGCTTGGACCAAACATTGATGATCACGATTTCAACTTTAAGTTGAAACATGCCCGAAAATTTCTTGAAGACGGTGCCAAAGTGAAGGTGGATGTGTTTTTTAAGGGACGTTCTATTATATACAAAGATAAAGGAGAGATAGTTTTGTTGCGTTTTGCACAAGAGCTGGAAGATGTGGGAAAAGTGGAGAAGATGCCCAAGCTCGAAGGTAAACGCATGATTATGATTATCACTCCTAAGACCAAATAAATAGTTTTATTAACTTAAAAACCAGTGCGTAATGCCGAAAATGAAGACAAAATCCGGAGCTAAAAAGCGTTTCACGCTTACAGGTACCGGTAAAGTGAAGAGGAAGCACGCTTATAAAAGTCACATTCTGACAAAGAAGACTAAGAAGCAGAAACGTAATTTAACGTATTCTACTATTGTGACAAAAGCGGATGAAGCTAATGTTAAAAGACTATTAGCTAAGTAGTTTATTATTGTTTAACCTTTGCATTCAGCCAAGAAAAAGAAAAAGATTCCATTACGGAACGCTGAATCAAAAAATTAAGAGAAAATGCCAAGATCAGTAAATGCAGTAGCATCAAGAGCCCGCAGAAAGAAGTTATTCAAATTGACCAAAGGTCAATTCGGGCGCAGAAAAAATGTCTGGACGGTAGCCAAGAATTCTTGGGAAAAAGGGCAAACTTATGCCTACCGTGACCGGAAAGTAAAGAAACGGAATTTCAGAGCACTCTGGATTCAAAGAATTAATGCCGGTGCACGTATGCACGGGATGTCTTATTCCGTTTTTATGGGTAAAATTCACGCTAAAGGAATCGATATTAATCGTAAGGTTTTAGCCGATTTGGCTATGAACAACCCCGAAGCATTCAAGGCAATTGTTGATGCCGTGAAGTAAATCCCTTCAGGAAACAAGCAATAAACTACAACTCATTCGGGTTGTAGTTTTTTTTTGTGTCCGGAATTTAGTGTTGGTCCATTTCCTTTGTATTTTCATGCTAATAAAGTCAATGAGGTGCCAACGACCCCTTGATTACAGGACGTGTGCCGTTAAGGACAGATTGTTGAATAAATGCCTAACCAGGGCACAAAAAAAACGGATGCATTTGCATCCGTTTTTTATCAATATATTATTTCAAATTTATCTCCCCTCGGAAATTACAATAAATGCATCAGGTACATTCTTGCGAATTTCTTCCAGTTTTCGCTTAGCTTCGGAATATGAGGTGTAGTTTCCTACGGTATATTTGTATAATCCGCCGATAAACGATTTGCTAACCTTGTCTTTAATACCGTATTTACTTTGAATCTGGAATGCTGAACGGTTAATTGTTGACGCAGCAATCTGAATCTTGTAAATATCATTGCTCTTAAGTTCGGAGGCAGCTTCTACAACCATTACTTCAGCACCCGCTTTTTCAATTTCAATGGCTTGTTTAATATCATTTATTCTTGAATCATCATAATATCCGACAATAAACGCACCCGAGGCAGTGCTTTGGCGTAACTTATCCCGATAGATGCGAGCCTCTTCGTAAGTCTTAAATCCTCCAACGGTGTATTTAGTATATCCGCCTTCATAATCCACATGCACATCTTCGGAAATGCCGTACCGCTTCTTAATGTCTTCAATAGAGGTTTTTCCTCCGTAGATAGCAACAACTTGAACACGATACAGTAGTTTAGACTCTTTGGTAACAACCATCATTTGGCCTTTTTCAGCCAGACTCTTCACGTGAATATCATTTCGGAACTGGCGAACCATATCAGTGCTATCCTGTGTATAATATGCAATTCCCGGAATGAGGTAATCGCCCGGAGCAACTTTCATGGTGGTTACCTTATAATTAATGGTAAAATTCTTTGCTTGTGGAATTTCCCTCCATTCAAAAGTAATTATATTATTTGCATACAGGAAGTTTGCATCATGTGATTCGCCTTCCGTTGCTACAAAATTCGCAGGAAGTGTTTGTTGGATCTTTGCAGGTCCGTTAATAAGGTAGTCTCCTTTACTTACTTTAATTACAACTACGAAAGTGTCTCCCTGATAGATTTCTTTTGGTAAGTCTGCCGAAATTTGGAACTCGGCCTTAGGAGCAGCTTCCTCGGTTTCGGAAGTGTCATTATCGTAAGCATAAACATTTTCTTCCGGAATATCCTCTTCGTCGTATTGGTATTTTTTCTTCTCTTTCTTCGAAACAAAACGATACGTCAATCCAATCGAAGTATAGGTATACCAGTCATTATGGTCTGTCCATTTTGAGTCATAACCATCAAAATCATCACTGAATAAGTACGAAACCGCTTGGTCCAGTGTAATTCCCAATCTCGGACTAATATCGAACCGGATACCTCCACCAAAAGGTAATACGGCAGAAGATTTTTTAGTACTGATATAGTCAACTCCTTTATAAATTACATCCGTATTATGGTAGGTAAGTCCAAATCCGCCTTTCAAATAGGGATTGATTAAACGGCGGTCTTTCGCATTGAATATATTCATGATATCAATATCCAGATGCAAATTGAATTCGGTATAAAAGTTTTTAAAATGGAAACCTCCGGTAGGAGCACCAGTACTCCAGTAATCACGATAACCGCTGGTATTACCTAATATTACCTGCGCGTTTAATCCAAAGACATTACTTAAACCTTTACGTGCCAATATTCCGTAAGACATTGAAAATTCATCAGAGAACAGTTTCTCGAATGGACCTGCGTTATCACTCATGTCACCATATAGAAATGAGGGGCCTAGATTCGCGTTTAACGACCATGCTTTATTGGGGTTTTTATTGCCCGACTGAGCGGTAACAATATTTGAAAGGCTTAATATTAACACCGATATCAAAACCCACCTATAATAAGTAGAAATTCTAAACATATAATTAGTAATTAATTTGTAACTCCAATCTGCAAAAGTATAATATTTTGTAAATATCTCCAAACATATTGTAAGGGGCTTTTACTTAAAAAATATAATTATGTTACATAGATTTTGTAATATAGATGAAATTAGGTTAATAGGTAGGTCAAACCGTGTGTTTTAATAAATAAAAATTTGTTTCAGGAACATTTTTGTCAGATGATATATTTTAATGTGTCTTTACGGGCAATCTTATAAATACGCTGATGATATATTCTCTATTTATATCTATTAAAATTAGTCCGCATGGCTGTAAACTGTTTTGTTGAATACTGCATATTTTAAAAATATTGGCAGAATAATGGGTATATGAAAACGGTGCCTATTTTTTAGCTTAGGATATTTAATTAACTTCTTAGAGCAATGGAAGTTTTTTATATCACCTAAAACTCCTTATTTTCGCTTAAAATAATTTTTTATCTTTGCCGCCCAATTTAGTATTATTAACTTTAATAGAAAGGAACGTATTATTATGATTATCGTACCAGTAAAAGAAGGTGAAAACATTGACCGGGCTTTGAAGAAGTTGAAGCGAAAGTTTGAAAAAACCGGAACTATGAAGGAGTTGCGAGCTCGTCAGCGTTACACCAAACCGTCGGTTGTACGTCGTGAGCAGAAATTGAAAGCAATTTATGTTCAGAAGCTGCGTCAAGCCGCCGAGATCTAAAAGGTAAGATTAAGTAATTTTGCGAAGAGGGCTTCCGGAAAAATCACTATCTTTAAGGTGTGATTTTGGGAAGCCCCTTTTTTATGGAGAAGATTAAGCAATTTATTGATTATATAAAATTTGAGAAACGCTATTCAGCCCACACGGTTAATGCCTACAGTGTGGATCTTTCCCAATTTGAAAAATATCTGAAGCAACGCTTTGATGTGGATATACTCGATGCCGCATATCATCATATCCGCACCTGGATTGTTTATCTGTCGGGCGAGGATATTTCCAAAAGGTCCATCAATCGAAAAATCACCTGTCTCCGTTCATTTTATAAATATCACAAAACCCAAGGGGCGATTGATCATAATCCCGCGGTGAAGATAAAACTCTTGAAAACACCCAAACAGTTGCCTGTTTTCCTCGAAGAGGAGAGTATGAATCATTTGTTCGACGATGATCTGTTTCCGCATGATTATAAAGGCCGTTTATCCAAAACCATTGTTGACCTTTTGTATGCCACCGGAATGCGGGTTTCCGAACTGGTAAATTTGAAAACCGCCGATATCGACTGGCATAATCATCAACTGAAAGTGTTGGGAAAACGAAATAAAGAACGAATTCTCCCGTTGAGTGATCAGGTAATCGAAAGTTTACACCTATATAATAAGGTGCGCAAAGAATATTTTTCAGATAAGGGGACCGATGCCGATTTCGCTTATTTATTTTTATCCCCGCGCGGGAAAAAAATTTACAATAAATTTGTGTATCGGATAATAAATTATTATCTTAGTCTCGTCACAACAATAAAGAAAAGGAGTCCACATGTAATACGTCACACTTTCGCAACGCATATGTTAAACCACGGTGCCGATCTCAATGCAATTAAAGAGATTCTGGGCCATGCAAGTTTGGCCGCCACCCAGGTTTACACGCACAACTCAATAGAGAAGTTAAAGCATGTTTATAAACAAGCCCATCCAAAGGCTTAAACAAGGAGGTAAATATGAACGTTAAGATTAATTCATTACATTTCAAAACAGATCAGAAGCTGGATAACTTTATTACTACAAAGGTAAGCAAGTTGTATCAGTTGTTTGATAATATAAATTCCGCTGAGGTAACATTGAAAATAGACAATGATGAGAACCGTGAGAATAAGATTGCAGAAATACAGTTGGGAGTGCCCGGAAATGGTTTATACGCCAAAAAACAGTGTAAATCATTCGAAGAGGCTACGGATTTAGCCGTTGATGCCTTGAAAAAACAGCTAATCAAGCATAAGGAAAAACTTAGAACGAAATAATATTTTTCTGGATTCCAAATAGTTGCTGAGTTGTGCGAAAATAATTGCGAAAAAAAATAAAATAATATTTGGTAGTTAAATTATGTTTAGTACATTTGCAGACCTTTTTACGGAGAGGTCTGCATTTGTTCTTTTAAGGAATTTAATAGCAAAAAGAAATTGAGACAAGCCGATGTAGCTCAGTTGGCCAGAGCAGCTGATTTGTAATCAGCCGGTCGGCGGTTCGAATCCGTCCATCGGCTCAATTAATTTTAACGGGGAGATACCGAAGTGGCCAACCGGGGCAGACTGTAAATCTGTTGTCTTAGACTTCGGAGGTTCGAATCCTCCTCTCCCCACAATCCGAAGGTTGTTCCGGTAGTACCGGAGCAGGTTGCAATAGCGTTTGAGGATCGCCTTCGTTCTCAAAACAATTAGCGGGAGTAGCTCATTTGGTAGAGCGACAGCCTTCCAAGCTGTAGGTGGCCGGTTCGAGCCCGGTTTCCCGCTCTTTTTTGTTTAAGCTGTTGTAGCTCAGGGGTAGAGCACTTCCTTGGTAAGGAAGAGGTCACGAGTTCAAATCTCGTCAACAGCTCTATTTTTGATGAACGAGAGTTTAATCTTTTTATTTAACTTAAATATATTTAATAATGGCTAAAGAACATTTTGATCGGTCGAAACCACACGTTAACATCGGTACCATTGGTCACGTTGACCACGGTAAAACTACTCTGACTGCTGCTATCACTGTTGTTTTAGCAGACAAAGGATTGTCAGAAGTAAAAGACTTCGATGCAATTGACAACGCTCCTGAGGAGAAAGAGAGAGGTATTACTATTAATACCGCACACGTTGAATACGAAACTGAAAACCGTCACTACGCGCACGTTGACTGTCCTGGTCACGCTGACTACGTTAAGAACATGGTTACAGGTGCTGCCCAGATGGACGGTGCTATCCTGGTAGTTGCTGCTACTGACGGACCTATGCCTCAAACTCGTGAGCATATCCTGTTAGGTCGCCAGGTTGGTGTACCTCGTATGGTTGTGTTTATGAATAAGGTAGATATGGTTGATGATGAGGAATTGTTAGAGCTTGTTGAAATGGAAATCCGTGAGCTTTTGGATTTCTACGATTTCGACGGTGATAATACTCCTATTATCCAAGGATCTGCTTTGGGTGCTTTGAACAAAGAGCCTAAGTGGGTAGAAAAAGTAATGGAATTGATGGATGCTGTTGATACTTGGATCGAGCTTCCTCCGCGTGATGTAGATAAAGACTTCCTGATGCCTGTTGAGGACGTATTCTCAATTACCGGTCGTGGTACTGTTGCTACCGGTCGTATCGAGAGTGGTGTAATCAACTCAGGAGACCCTGTTGACATCATCGGTATGGGTGCTGAGAAATTGAAATCAGTAGTAACCGGAGTAGAGATGTTCCGTAAGATTCTGGATCGTGGAGAAGCTGGTGACAACGTTGGACTGTTGCTGCGTGGTATTGACAAGAAAGAGATTCGTCGTGGTATGGTAATTGCCAAGCCGGGATCAATCACTCCGCACGACCACTTCAAAGCTGAGGTTTATATCCTTAAGAAAGAAGAAGGTGGACGTCACACTCCATTCCACAACAAATACCGTCCTCAGTTCTACTTCCGTACAACTGACGTAACCGGTGAGATTATTCTTCCGGACGGTGTTGAGATGGTAATGCCTGGTGACAACTTGACCATTGAAGTAAAACTTCACAGTGAAATCGCAATGAACAAAGGTTTGCGTTTCGCTATCCGTGAGGGTGGTCGTACAGTTGGTGCCGGTCAGGTTACTGAATTGATATAAGGTAATTTAAGTTAGATAAGCTTAAAGGTGGCTCGAAAATTTTCGAGCCGCCTTTTTACAGCTTATATAATTTAATTCATACGGGTGTAGCTCAGTTGGTAGAGCACTGGTCTCCAAAACCAGGTGTCGGGCGTTCGAGTCGCTCCTCCCGTGCAACCAGAAAGACAAAGAAACTATGGCAAATGTAGTTGATTATTTTAAGGAAAGTTACGACGAGCTTGTACACAAGGTGTCTTGGCCCTCATGGGCTGAGCTGCAAAATAGCGCAATCGTGGTATCCATTGCTTCCCTAATTATAGCACTGGTAGTGCTATTGATGGATATGACGTTCAAAAATGTGCTGGACTTGTTTTACAGCCTGTTCTAATTTTATAAATGCAATTTTCATTTAACCCAATTTTAAGGTTAATAAGCAATGAGTGGACAAGAAAAAAAATGGTACGTAATCCGGGCCATCAGCGGAAAAGAAAACAAGGTGAAAGAATACATCGAGAGTGAAATCCGCCGTCTTGGTTACGAAAAGTACATTTCGCAGGTTTTGATTCCCACGGAGAAGGTTTACCAGATTCGTAAAGGAAAAAAAATCAGCAAAGAACGTAACTATTTCCCGGGATATGTACTCATCGAAGCGGTTATGGTAGGTGAGGTTCCACACATGCTTAAAGAAGTTCCGAATGTAATAGGATTCTTAGGAGGTGAGCGCGGCGGACAACCGCTTCCATTACGTCCTGCCGAAGTGAACCGAATCCTTGGTAAAGTGGATGAGCTGGCCGAGCAAGGCGAATATGTAAATGTTCCCTATATCGTTGGCGAAACCGTTACCGTTATTGACGGTCCTTTCAACTCTTTCTCCGGTATTATCGAAGAGATAAACGAAGAGAAAAAGAAGCTGAAGGTGATGGTTAAGATTTTCGGACGGAAAACACCTTTGGAATTAGGATTTATGCAAGTTGCAAAAGAGTAGATACGCGGTTATCGTGATGCAATAACCAAGTATTATCAAATTCAAATCTTTAACATTTAAGAAAATGGCAAAAGAAGTAAGCGGATTAATTAAGTTGCAGATTAGAGGGGGTGCCGCAAATCCATCGCCGCCCGTAGGACCTGCTTTAGGTGCTAAGGGGGTTAACATTATGGAGTTTTGTAAGCAGTTCAATGCTCGTACTCAGGATCAAGCCGGTAAGGTATTGCCTGTGATCATTACTGTTTATAAAGATAAGTCGTTCGACTTTATCATCAAAACTCCGCCCGTTGCCGTTCAACTTTTAGAGATTGCAAAAATCAAGAAAGGCTCAGCAGAGCCCAACCGTGTTAAGGTGAAAACGATTACCTGGGATCAGGTACGTCAAATTGCCGAAGCGAAAATGGTTGACTTGAATGCATTTGAAGTTGAATCAGCGATGCGCATGGTGGCAGGAACCGCTCGTAGTATGGGAATCGTGGTAAAAGGCGAATTTCCGTCTGCATAACTAAAAATCAAAAATTAAAATGGCTAAACTAAGTAAGAAACGTAAAGAAGTTTTAGCGAAATTCGATAAGGAGAAAGCTTACCCACTTCCCGAAGCGGTTAAAGTTGTAAAAGAAATTACAACGACTAACTTCGATGCTTCGGTAGATCTTGACATCCGTTTGGGTGTTGATCCTCGTAAAGCCAACCAGATGGTTCGTGGTTCTATAACCCTGCCTCATGGTACCGGTAAAGAGAAAAAAGTGTTGGTACTTTGTACTCCGGATAAAGAGGATGAAGCTAAACAAGCAGGAGCCGATTATGTTGGCTTGGATGAGTACATCCAAAAAATAAAAGGCGGTTGGACTGATATCGATGTCGTTATTACTATGCCAAGTGTGATGCCCAAAGTGGGTGCCTTAGGACGAATCCTCGGACCTCGCGGTCTGATGCCGAACCCTAAAACAGGTACTGTTACTATGGATATCGCTCGCGCAGTTAAAGAGGTTAAAGCGGGTAAAATCGACTTTAAGGTTGACAAATATGGTATTATCCATGCAGCAGTAGGTAAAGTTTCGTTTACTGATGAGCAACTGGTTGAAAACGCCGGTGAACTCATTCGTACGGTTTTGAAACTCAAACCTGCAGCAGCTAAGGGTACTTATATGAAAAGTACATTTATCTCAAGTACAATGAGTCCGGGTGTACGTGTTGACATTAAGTCCTTTACAACCCTTTAATTTCAATTTTCTAACCTTTTAGCATATTCAGTATGAAAAAAGTAGATAAAACACAACTGATCGATACTCTGGCAGAGCAATTGAAGGAGAGTGAAATCTTCTATTTGACCGATATTTCAGGTTTGGACGCTGTTCAAACCAGTGCATTGCGTCGCTATTGCTTCTCTAAAGGAGTAAAGCTTGAGGTTGTTAAGAATACATTGCTGAAAAAAGCAATGGAAAAGGTTGAGAAAGACTTTGACGATCTTTATGACGTTTTGAAGGGGAATACAGCCCTGATGTTTACCGATACAGGAAATGTTCCTGCACGCTTAATCAAAGATTTTACCAAAAAACACAAAGCCGAAAAACCGGTACTGAAAGGTGCCTATGTTGAGGAGATGTGTTATGTTGGCGCCGAGAACCTTGAGTTCCTCGCGAATATAAAATCCAAGAACGAGCTTATCGGGGAAATCATCGGACTGTTACAATCACCTGCCAAAAATGTTATTTCTGCCCTTCAATCGGGAGGAAATACTATCGCAGGCCTCGTAAAAACATTGTCTGAAAGACCAGAATAGTTTTTTTGAATTAATAAGTAATTAAGTAAACAATTTTAAACCGTCCCTTGGGACATAAAATAGAATTAAGATGGCAGATTTAAAAGCTTTCGCAGAACAGTTAGTAAACTTGACCGTTAAAGAAGTTAACGAATTAGCTGAAATTTTGAAAGAAGAATATGGTATTGAGCCTGCAGCAGCAGCTGTTGCAGTAGCAGGACCGGCAGCCGGCGGCGAAGCCGAAGCAGCTGAAGAAAAAACTTCTTTCGATGTAATCTTGAAGTCAGCAGGACCTTCAAAATTAGCAGTTGTAAAACTCGTGAAAGAATTAACCAGCTTAGGCTTGAAAGAGGCTAAAGGATTGGTTGATTCCGCACCGGCACCAATTAAAGAAGGTGTTGCTAAGGATGAGGCTGAAGCTCTTAAAACTCAACTTGAAGAAGCAGGAGCCGAGGTTGAAGTTAAGTAAGAAGATTAATTATATACAATTAATTGCATAGACCTTACCCCGAGAAATCGGGGTTAAGGTCTTTGCCTGTATAAATACCTGATATAATCAATCTAATTTTTCACTTACAAAAACTTTCATACATTGACATCACTAAATAAAAACAAAAGAATCAGCTTTGTATCCTCGCCTGTTCATACCGAATACCCTGATTTCCTGGATATTCAGTTGAAGTCTTTCAAAGACTTTTTTCAGCTGGAAACAACGCCAGAGAACCGTGCAAACGAAGGTTTGTACCGCGTTTTTGACGAAAATTTCCCCATTACGGATACAAGAAATAATTTCGTCTTGGAATTTCTGGATTACTTTGTTGATCCGCTAAGATACTCTATAGACGAATGTCTTGACAGAGGTTTGACCTATAGTGTTCCTCTGAAAGCAAAACTAAAATTATATTGTACCGACCCTGAGCATGAGGATTTCGAAACCAAAATTCAGGATGTGTACCTGGGAATGATTCCCTATATGACGCCCAAAGGAACCTTCGTGGTTAATGGTGCCGAGCGTGTGGTTGTTTCGCAGCTTCACCGTTCGCCGGGTGTGTTCTTCGGAACCAGCCGCCATGCCAACGGAACCCAGTTGTATAGCGCGCGTATCATCCCGTTCAAAGGGTCATGGATCGAGTTTGCCACAGACATCAACAATGTGATGTATGCATACATCGACCGTAAAAAGAAGTTGCCGGTTACTACCTTGCTTCGCGCCATCGGATACCAAAGTGATAAAGATATTTTGGAAATATTCGACCTGGCTGACGAAATAAAAGTAAGTAAGGCCGGTTTGAAACGGGTATTGGGCCGCCGTCTGGCTGCCAAAGTGCTCCGTTCGTGGGTGGAAGATTTTGTAGATGAAGATACCGGTGAAGTTGTATCGATTGAACGTACTGAAGTAATTGTGGATCGTGAGGTGGTTTTGGAATCACATCATATTCAGGATATCATTGATTCGGGTGCCAAAACCATCATCCTTCATAAGGAAGAGAGCGAAGCCAATGATTTCTCCATTATCTTCAATACTTTACAAAAAGACCCGTCGAACTCGGAAAAAGAGGCCGTAGAATATATCTACCGTCAATTGCGTAATGCCGAGCCGCCGGATGAAGAAACCGCCCGCGGTATTATTAACAACCTCTTCTTCTCTGATCGTCGTTACGATTTGGGTGATGTAGGTCGTTATAAGATTAATAAGAAATTAAATCTGGATGTAGATCCGGAAATCAAAATATTAACCAATGTTGATATCATTGAAATTATCCGTCACCTGATCAAATTGATCAATGCCAAGACGGAAGTGGATGATATCGATCACTTGAGCAACCGTCGTGTACGTACCGTAGGCGAGCAGTTGCACAATCAGTTTGGTGTGGGACTGGCCCGTATGGCTCGTACCATTCGTGAGCGTATGAACGTGCGCGACAATGAGGTCTTTACCCCCATTGATTTGATTAATGCCAAGACATTATCCTCTGTGATTAATTCGTTCTTCGGTACCAATCAGCTATCGCAGTTTATGGACCAAACCAACCCGCTGTCGGAGATTACGCACAAGCGTCGTATCTCGGCTTTGGGACCGGGTGGTCTGTCACGTGAGCGTGCCGGTTTTGAGGTGCGTGACGTTCACTATACGCACTATGGTCGCTTGTGTACCATCGAAACACCTGAGGGCCCGAACATCGGACTTATTTCATCATTGGCCGTTTATGCCCGTATCAATAACCTGGGCTTTATCGAAACTCCTTATATGAAAGTGGAAGAAGGTAAAGTACAGTTGAAAGACGGTCTTACTTTTATTACGGCTGAGGAAGAAGGGGATAAACTGATTACCCACTCGAAAATTAAATTTGACGAGAAAACCGGAGAATTGTTGCAAGACCGTATTAAGGTACGTAAGATTGCCGATTATCCGATTGTCGATAAAACACAGGTGGATCTGATGGATGTTGCATCCAATCAGATTGCATCCATCGCGGCTTCATTAATTCCGTTCCTGGAGCATGATGATGCCAACCGTGCTTTGATGGGATCGAACATGATGCGTCAGGCTGTGCCGTTGATGCAGCCTGAGGCCCCGATTGTGGGTACCGGACTGGAAGGTCCTGCCGCAATCGATTCACGTACCAACATTCTGGCTGAGGCCGATGGTTATGTGGAGTATGCCGATGCCAAACGTATTGTAGTGCGTTACAACCGTACCGATACCGAGCGTTTGATTAATTTCGACGGAGATACTACAGAATATCTTTTGACCAAGTTTAAACGTACCAACCAGAATACCTCCATTAATATCAAGCCCATTGTCCGTAGCGGACAAAAGGTAACCAAAGGTCAGGTGTTGACCGAAGGTTATGGTACCAAGGATGGTGAGTTGGCATTGGGACGTAACCTGAAAGTGGCCTTTATGCCCTGGAAAGGATATAACTTTGAGGATGCCATCGTGATTTCCGAAAAGGTTGTTCGCGACGATATCTTTACTTCTATCCATATCGACGAATATACATTGGAGGTGCGCGATACCAAGCGTGGTGTTGAGGAGCTGACCAGTGATATTCCGAATATCGGTATCGAGGCGACCAAGGATTTGGACGAAAACGGTCTGATTCGTATTGGTGCCGAGGTTAAGGAAGGGGATATCCTGATAGGTAAGATTACGCCGAAAGGAGAAACCGACCCGACGCCGGAAGAAAA
>CAYUAN010000133.1:0-6333 GCA_964442545.1 uncultured Prolixibacteraceae bacterium
AGGAACAAAAATGCTGGAGGCATACATATGGTCAAAGGGCAAGTCGAAGAATCCCTGAATTTGGTCGGCATGCATATCCATGGAAACAATACGGCTGGCTCCTGCCGCGGTCAGCAGATTGGCTACCAGCTTGGCTCCTATGGGCACGCGCGGCTTATCCTTGCGGTCCTGGCGGGCAAAACCGAAATAGGGAATCACAGCGATAATTTTACGGGCAGATGCACGTCGGGCGGCATCAACCATCATCAAAAGTTCAAATAAGTTGTCGGTTGGCGGGATGGTGGACTGAATGATAAACACATCATCACCGCGAACGGTTTCGTCAAACGAAGGCTGAAATTCGCCGTCGCTAAAACGTGAAAAAGTTACTTTTCCCAATTCCTGGCCATAGCTGCGGGCAATGGCTTCGGCAAGGGCATGATTGGCATTTCCGGAGAAAATTTTTACTACTGGAGTCATGGTTTTTAAGGCTTAATATGATACAATGATACGGGAACAAATGTAGCAAAAATGTGTAATGCGAAAGTTGAGATTGCTCATTAATTTTGACGTGTCAATTTTATGGGCACGATTTTCTACTTACTGAAAATCAATATCGGACTAATCAGAATAATCAGACTTATAAATCAATCCGGAAATGAGTTAAATCCGTTGCATTGATTAATGCCGGGTTTCATTAAAAAATATTGATATAAAATCCATAAATCAAAAAAAAATTCTACATTTGCGCAAGCAAAACGGTCCGGAATATTCCGGTCAAAAGGGAATCAGGTGTAAATCCTGAACAGTACCCGCTGCTGTAAGCTCTGAATGAGTTTGGCCATTTGCCACTGTCAGCCACCCCGGTTGATGGGAAGGCGGCCAAGCGAAGGGAGTAAGTCAGAAGACCTGCCGCGATGCGATTAATCAATAAGCTTTCGGGTTAAAAGCTTGAATAAATGAACAATCTTTCACTTATTCTTTCTGCCCGTAAGTTTTGAGGCTAATTAACTTATTTATTAACGGGCCTTTAGGCTCAAAAACCTTAAAATTTACAACTTATGAGGAAAAATTTACTTTTAATTACAGTATGGCTAAGCGCTCTTTTTGCAGGCAATGCTTATGCCCAAACCGAAGTGACCTTCGAAACACTGGGACTTCCCGTGGATTCATTCTGGAACGGCTCGGACGGAAGTGGTGGATTTACGGCCGGCAAAGCTTATTTCTATAATTCGTACAACAGTCAGTACGGTTCCTGGACGGGTTTCGCCTACTCCAGCAAAAGCGATTCGGTAACACCCGGATTTACTAATATGTACTCCAGTGCCAACGGTAAAGGCGCAATGAATTCAGCTACTTATGCCGTAGCCTATATTTCTTCTTTCGGAGGCCCTACGGCCATCAGCCTGAAAGCCGAAGCACGCGGAAAAACGGTAGCCGGATTTTACATTAACAACAACACCTACGCCTACCAAAGCATGCTGAATGGCGACAGTTACTCCAAAAAATTCACCTCCCACGACAGCGATTGGTTTATGCTGCGTACCTACGGTTATTTTAACGGAAATATCACCGATAGTGTTGACTTCTACTTGGCTGATTTTCGTTTTGCCGACAGCACAAAAGCTTATATCGTGAAAAGTTGGCAATGGCTGGATTTGACTTCATTGGGTAATGTGGACAGTATTACATTTAAATTGAGCTCGTCGGATGTAGGCCAATGGGGCATGAACACGCCAGCTTATTTTTGTATGGATAATTTCAAAACCATGGATGGGGTGGGTATCGCCGAAACCGGACAGGATTATCAAATCCGCCTATTCCCGAATCCGGTACAAGACCGTCTGCACCTTGATTTGGACGCTTTGCACGATGTGCAAATACGGCTTTACGATATCAGCGGACGTCTTTTGGGAACATACGACAGTGCGGACTTGCAAAACGGGCTGGATGTCAGCAATCTGCAAAACGGGCTCTATTACATCAGCGTACTTGCCGACGGGGTGTTGATCAGCAAAAAATTTATTAAAAACTAAGTAGCGCTAAATGCTGTTTTTGAGAACAACTTTTACGCTAGTTTGTTTGTTGTTGCTTGCGACGGGGCGGGGGCAATATGCCCCCGCTGCCGGCCAGGCGGGCAGCACGGCCATTGCCAAAGATTCACTGATTATCACCGCCTGGGCCACGCAAGTGACCGTGCTTCGCGGCTGGCAGAACGTCTCCGACCTAAGCAAGGGGAAAGTAACGTACGGCACGGAATCAGATGCCAAAGGCAAAGCGGATAATTCGGTGGTTAGTCTGGGCGACGGAGGAATCGCCGTGGTACAGTTTGCCCGGCCGCTGAGCAACGGCCCGGGACCCGATTTTGCCGTTTTTGAAAATGCTTTCGACGACTTCTTTTTGGAGCTGGCTTTTGTGGAAGTAAGCTCCGACGGGCAAAACTATTTTCGCTTTCCGGCACATTCGCTTACCCAAACGCAAAGCCAAATCGGCACTTTCGGCAAACTCGATTGCCAAAAAATTCATAACCTGGCCGGAAAATATCGCGGAGGATACGGAACACCTTTCGATTTGGAAGAATTGAAAAACCGGGTCGGACTGGATGTTTCCCGCATCACCCATATCCGCATTATTGATGTGGTCGGCAGTATCGATACGCTCTACGGCACAAAAGACACGGCGGGGAATATGATTAACGACCCCTTTCCGACGGCTTTTCCCAGTGGCGGATTCGATTTGGACGCGGTAGGCGCTATACATTTGGCCACTGACATCAATACCGCCGGAGGCGAAAACAGCTTGCAAATCTTTCCCAATCCAGCCAAAGATCAGATTCAAATCCAAAACACCGGAAAAGGGCATCTGAACATTTATAATATGCACGGTCAAATCGTTTACGAAAAAGTTGTACCCTCCGGAACTTTTGTTTTGGATATCGGTTTTTTGCCTTCGGGTACTTATATTGTTGACCTGCAAACTGCGCGCAGCAGCTTTCGGCAACGGCTGATTAAACTGCCGTAAAATTAAATCCATTTGTAAGTCTCTGAACAATCAATATTTACAAACCTCTTTACAATTTACTCCATACACTGAGCAAATTGTCAGGACGATTATGTTTCTTCTCTTTTTCCTACCTTTGCCGCCCGATGAACAGTCCGAAAAACATATCCATCACCACCTACGACTATCCCTTGCCGGAAGAGCGTATCGCGCAATTTCCCGTGGCGGAACGCGACCAAAGTAAATTATTAATTGCCCGCAATGATAAGCTCTCGGAAGATCGTTTTTTTCGCATCGCGGAATACCTGCCGGCTGACAGTTTGATTTTATTTAACGACACCAAGGTGATTCGCGCACGGATGCGCTTTCGCAAACCCACCGGAGCACGAATCGAAGTATTTATCCTGGAGCCTGTTTTGCCAACGGCTGAGGTGCAAAATGCTTTTCAGGTGCAGGCGGCCTGTACCTGGAAATGTTTTGTGGGCAACGCAAAAAAATGGAAACAGGGAAGCTTGCAGCTGGAATTTGAGCATCAGGGGAAAACCGTGGTTTTGGAAGCGGAAAAAGGCGAGGCCGCCGGCAATGCGCATTTGGTGCATTTTCGTTGGCAGCCCGCGGAACTGAGCTTTTCCGATATTCTGATGCATAGCGGCTCCATTCCTTTGCCGCCCTATATGCAGCGCGAGACCAATGCCGAAGATGTGGAGCGCTATCAAACCATTTATGCCCGGCATCAGGGTTCGGTGGCCGCCCCCACAGCGGGCTTGCATTTTACGCCCCGTGTAATGGAAAGCCTGAGAAAAAGAAACATCCGCACCGACTATGTGCGTTTGCACGTAGGTGCAGGAACGTTTAAGCCCGTGAGCAGCGACACCATGGCCGGCCACGAGATGCATACCGAACAGGTATTGGTAAAAAAAGAAACACTGCAGCAATTGCTCCGGCAGGATTATAAATCCTTGATTGTAGTGGGGACAACGACCACCCGGACTATCGAAAGCTTGTTTTGGTATGGCGTGAAACTCTTGCAACATCCGGAGGCGAAATTCAAAATCACCCAATGGGAACCCTATGAGGTTTCCGCGGAAAAACGCCCTTCCGTGCGTACGGCTTTACAGGCTGTTTTGGATTATATGAAGCGCAATAAACTGGAGGTGCTGCAAGGCGAAACGCAAATAATTATCGCTCCGCCCTATCAATTCAAACTGGTGGATGTGCTGATTACCAATTTTCATCAACCCAAAAGCACCCTGTTGTTATTGGTGGCCGCTTTTTATGGGGATAAGTGGCGCGCGGCCTATGATTTCGCATTGGAAAAGGACTTCCGTTTTCTGAGTTATGGCGATTCCTGCTTGTTTTTCAGAAGGTAAAAACTGATGCACGACCTATATTTCCGGGTTTTAAACAAGCTTTAAAATAATGTTCCACGGCATACCGCAGAGGAAGCGTTTTTACCGGATTTAAGCAAACCGGATTCGGAAATAAAACAAGCCGAAGAATAATTCCCGCAAATCCCGTCATCTTTCTTACTTTTGCAGCCGCAAATACTTTTAAAAACAAGACTATGGAAGCTTCTGAATCAAAGTCGCTCAACTTTATCGAGCAAATTATTGAAGAGGATTTAAAAAACGGCAAAAACGGTTCGCGGGTACATACGCGTTTCCCTCCGGAGCCTAACGGGTACCTGCATATCGGCCATGCCAAATCCATTTGCTTAAACTTTGGTTTGGGAGAAAAATATAAGGGCAAAACCAATCTGCGTTTCGACGATACCAACCCGACTAAGGAGGATGAAGAATATGTAAACTCCATTATCGAGGATGTGCGTTGGCTGGGCTTCCGTTGGGACGGCGATATTCACTATACTTCCGACTATTTTCAGCAGCTGTACGACTGGGCGGTTTTGCTGATTAAAAAAGGGCTGGCCTATGTTGAGGACCAGGATGCCGAAACCATCAGCGCGCAACGGGGCACGCCGCAAAAACCCGGGATTGAAAGTCCGTACCGCAACCGCAGTGTGGAAGAAAATCTGGAGCTTTTCGAGCGGATGCGTAAAGGCGAATTTCCGGATGGTAGCCGAGTGCTGCGGGCCAAAATTGATATGGCCTCGCCCAATATGCAAATGCGCGACCCGGTGATGTACCGCATTATGCACGCCGAACACCATCGCACGGGCAACGACTGGTGTATTTACCCGATGTATGATTTCGCCCACGGGCAATCCGATTATATTGAGCGTATTACGCATTCTATCTGCACCCTGGAGTTTGAGAATCACCGGCCGCTTTACGATTGGTTTTTAGACCAGATCGCACCGGAAGGCGATGACCGCCCGCAACAAATCGAGTTTGCCCGCCTGAATATCAATTATACCGTGATGAGCAAGCGCAAATTGCTGGAACTGGTGGAAGAAGGCTATGTGGACGGATGGGACGACCCGCGGATGCCCACCATCTCAGGCATGCGGCGCCGGGGTTATACGCCCGAGTCGATTCGCAACTTTGCCGACCGTATCGGGGTGGCCAAGCGGGACAATATTATTGAATACAGCCTGTTGGAATTTAGCATTCGCGAACATTTGAATAAAATTACCGACCGGGTGATGGCGGTGCTGAATCCTTTGAAGATTACCATTACCAATTATCCCGAAGGACAAACCGAGGATATTGAACTGGTAAATAATCCCGAGGATGAAAATTCAGGTACGCGCACTTTGCCCTTTGGCCGCGAGATATACATCGAGCAGGATGATTTTATGATTGATCCTCCGAAGAAGTTTTTCCGCCTGGGGCCGGGCCGCGAGAGTCGCCTGAAAGGAGCATACATTATCAAATGCGAGGATTATATTACCGACGAAAACGGTAAGGTAACCGAACTGCTTTGCACTTACGACCCCGAAACCAAAAGCGGCAGCGGAGTGAGCCGCAAGGTAAAAGGGGTGCTGCATTGGGTTAGTGCCACGCACGCTATTGAGGCCGAGGTACGCTTATACGATCGCCTGTTTACCGATGAAGATCCCGCAGGACATAAGGATGTGGATTTCAAAGAATTTATCAATCCCGAGTCGCTGAAAATAATCGGCACGGCCAAACTGGAACCTTCATTGGCCAAGGCCAAAGCGGGCGACAAATTTCAGTTCCAACGCTTGGGTTATTTCTGTGTGGATAAAAACAGTAGCGATAAGAAACTGATTTTTAACCGTACGGTTTCCTTAAAAGATTCCTGGGCGAAAAAGAAAAGGTAAGAATAGACTGAGTATGCCGCTATTGCACGGATAATTAAGACAAGATTACGTTCATGGAGTAATAGTCTTTATTAGATTTGCTGTTAGCAGATTTTTTAATAGCTTTACAA
>CAYUAN010000134.1:0-2554 GCA_964442545.1 uncultured Prolixibacteraceae bacterium
TTAATTTAGAAATCTGAAATCTTTGTGAAACTTTGTGTCTTCTTTGTGCTCTTTGTGTAATAGCCACCTATCGATTCCACAGTGGCACACAGTGTTGTACACAGAGGAACACAGTGAAAGAATCCAACTTATATGCCCTTATATGCCTTATATGGTTCAAAAAAAACTTTGTGCAACTCCGTGTCTTCTTTGTGCCCTTTGTGCAACAGCCACTTAATTATCCTTAATTCCTTAATGTTAAAAATATTCATCGAATTGACCGAATTAATCGGATTATTATCCTCGCCTTGCTCGGATATGCCTTATATGGTTCAAAAGATTAAAAGTTAAAAATCCGCCGTTAATAAAAATTCAAAACATCCTTTCCGGGGAACGGTTTTTGCAACATATTTGCACTTTACAAAAACAAATAGCATAAAAGAATGTTTCGAAACATTATCTATATAATTATCACACTTTGGCTTCATTCCGTTGCGTTCGCCCAGCAACATTACCCGCAAAACTATTTTCGTTCGCCCCTGGATATTCCCCTGGTGCTCTCCGGCAGTTTCGGGGAATTGCGCAGCAACCATTTTCACTCGGGAATCGACATTAAAACCCAGGGTGTAACGGGCAAAGCCGTTTATGCCGCGGCCGACGGCTATGTTTCGCGCATCAAAGTGTCGCCCTATGGCTACGGAAACGCGCTTTACATCACCCACCCCAACGGCTATGTAAGTGTTTACGCCCATCTTGATCGCTATAACGACAGCATTGCCGGCATTATCAAATGGGTGCAGTACAAGCGCAAAAGTTTCGCGGTGGACTATTACCCCGCCAAAGGAAATATTAAGGTGCACAAAGGCCAACTGATTGCCTATAGTGGAAACTCCGGCAGTTCGGGCGGACCGCATTTGCATTTCGAGATTCGCAAGGCAAGCAACGCCCACCCCATAAATCCCTTTTTGTTTGGCATATCGGTTCCCGACCACCAATACCCGCGTATCAGCAAGCTGGCCGTATATGATTATTATTCGCCTGTTTACCAAAAACGCCAAGAATATCCGCTAAAACAATCGGGCAAAAAGGTTTGGGCTCCCGGACATGATACCATTTACACCCACGAAAGTTTTTATGTGGGCGTGGTCAGTATCGACCGCATGGACGGCGCCAATAATAAAAACGGGCTGTATATGCTCCGGTTTTATATGGACAGCAGTTTGTATTTTACTTTCAAGGCCGACCAAATCAGTTTTGACGAAAAGCGTTATATCAATTCCTATATTGATTATGAGGCCTATATGGATAAAAAAATAAAGTTTCAGCGCACGCTGATACAAGCCAATAATCATTTAAGCAATACGCGCGGAGCGGTAAATCGCGGCATCTTTGTACTGCCTGACGACAAAGCACATCAGATACGGGTTGAGGCCCTGGATTATGCCGGGCAAAAAAGCAGTTTGGTGTTTTATGTAAAAAAGAACCGCCACGAACAGCCCGTGCTCGAAAATGCCAACGCCCGCATTTTTCAATGGGACCATAATAATATTTACCGCACGGAGCATCTGGTGTTCAGCATTCCCAAAGGAGCACTTTACGATAATATCGATTTTTCGGCATCAGAAGAGGAAAACCCGTTTACGCCCTACTCCGCCCTGTATCACGTGCACAAGGAAAGTGAGCCCCTGCACAAATATTGCAGCATCAGCATTAAGGCTGACTCGGCACTTACTTCTGATTTACAAGCCAAAGCATGCATCGTCAGTCTGACTAAAAACGACGACTTTTATTACGAGGGCGGCAGTTATAAGGATGGTTTTGTCAGCACCAAGACCCGTTCATTCGGACGCTATCTGATTGCCGTGGACACTTTGGCCCCGCTCATTACGAATTATAATGTGTATCCCAATAAAAACATTACCCGCCAGGCAAATATCGCATTTAAGGTAAGTGATGATTTGTCGGGCATTGACCGCTACGACGCCTACATCGACGGCCAATGGGTATTACTGGAATACGATCCGAAAAAGAACCGGATGTTTTACCGTATTGATCAGCACTTTCCGCAAGGGAAACACGAGTTTAAAATAGTGTTGACAGACAGTAAAGGCAATCGTGCCGAAAGGAAATTAAACTTAATACGAAATTAAGATTAAAAACACTATTTTTGCGCCGCAAACCGGCCCCGTAGTTTAATGGATAAAATTTCAGATTCCGGTTCTGAAGCTGTGGGTTCGATTCCCGCCGGGGTCACATAGTCAATTTAGAAGCCGTTAATTTACATCAAGTTAGCGGCTTTCTTCTTTTATTTTGTATTATTGGCATCCGGAACTATTTTGGAGAAACAGTAAATGCATTTTTATACTTCACAACTTAAAATGCTGTAAATATAATATATTCAGCTTAATACAGCGTTTTTAGCCTCAATTTTGTCCATTAACCTTGTTTGTATTGCATTCATTTTAGCACTTTATCCATCATTGTAACTGTTTTAGCTGCTGATTATTTATTATTCCAAACTTTTTATTTTTGAAATCAATCACAATCATTTTATCATAAAATAACTTATTCCCCA
>CAYUAN010000135.1:0-4006 GCA_964442545.1 uncultured Prolixibacteraceae bacterium
CCAATCCGGTGCCGCATTTACCTTCGGATACCTCCATCTGCGCCGGCGACAGTATCGTTCTGGATGCAGGAGCTGATTACGTATTGAGTGTTTGGAATTCCAAAGAAAACAAGCGCTATTATGTGGCTAAAGATTCGGGAAGGATTGATCTTTTACTGGTGGACAGTAATTATTGCCGGGGCAGGGATACATTTTATCTGGCCGTTGAAAACAAACCTGAGCTTAAGTTATCACCCGACACGTCCTTATGTTATGGTACTATTTTACGCCTGGTTCCCGGAAAGGCCGATTCCTATCTGTGGCAGGACAATAGCACCTCTTCTTATTATCTGGTAAACAGGGAGGGCACATATACGGTGGAGATGACCAATCATTGCGGCACGGTTAGCGGTAAAATTGATGTATATGTGGAAGACTGCGACGCCCGCATTTACATCCCGAATGCCTTTACGCCGAACGGTGATTATATTAATGATGTTTTTAAACCGGTTGCACAGAATATCAAAGATTTTCATATTTGGATTTATGATCGTTTAGGCCGTTTGGTTTTCGAAACCAAAGATATTAATGAGGGCTGGGACGGTCGGATTAAAAGTGCCGGAACTTATGAAAAGACTGATGCTTTCTTTTATAAAATTGTTTTCCACGGGAATAGTGGAAAGGAATACCTGCGTAGGGGTTTTGTGAATCTTATCCGCTAAAATCAACCGCTTTCTTTTCTTGTTACAAATCACTTTAGCAGCATCAAATTAGCTTTTAAGATTTTAGTATCTTTGGCCATCAATTTGAAATTTTATTAAAAACCATAAATAAATAATTAAGAATGGGATTATTAGAAGGAAAAACAGCCATTGTAACCGGTGCCGCGCGTGGTATCGGAAAAGCCATTGCGTTACGATTTGCTCAGGAAGGAGCTAATGTAGCCATCACGGATTTGAATCTGGACGAGCACACCAAAGCCACCGAAGACGAATTGACGGCACTTGGCGTAAAAGCCAAAGCTTATGCTTCCAATGCCGCCGATTTTAATGCCTCGGAGCAATTGATTAAAGATGTGCATGCCGAGTTTGGCAGCATTGATATAGTGGTAAACAATGCCGGAATTACCAAGGACAACCTCCTGATGCGTATGACGGAAGCCGATTGGGACGCGGTGATTGCCGTAAATCTGAAATCGGTATTTAATATGACTAAAGCCGTGCAGCGCATTATGTTGAAACAGCGCAGCGGTTCCATTATCAATATGAGTTCGGTGGTGGGTATTGAAGGAAATGCCGGACAGTCGAATTACGCGGCCTCCAAAGCCGGATTAATCGGTTTTACCAAATCCATTGCCCAGGAGCTGGGTTCGCGCAGCATTCGTGTGAATGCGGTAGCCCCGGGTTTTATTGCCACGGCAATGACCGATAAACTTCCTGATGATGTACGTCAGGGTTGGATACAAACCATTCCATTGCGCCGTGAAGGCATGCCTGAGGATGTAGCAAATGTATGCCTGTTCCTGGCTTCCGATTTGTCGAGCTATGTAACCGGACAGGTAATCAGCGTTTGCGGAGGTATGCATACCTAAAAACGCCGCTTATTTTTTGAGCGAGAAGAATCAAAGATTAATTGATTAAATAAGAATACAAAGGCAGTTTCCCGTTAAGCTGCTTTTGTTTTCTAAATAAAAAATCAAAATGGAAATTTTCAATAAGGAGTTTTATTACAATACCATCGGTGCCTGGTTGATTGCGGCCGCGATGATTTTGGGAACCATAATTCTGGCCAAATTAATTTATTGGCTGATTAAAAACTTGTTGCTTAAGCTGACGCATAAAACCAAGACCAATCTGGATAATTTGTTGTTGGAATCCCTGCAGCAGCCTGCCGTTTTCGGGATGGCGGTTTTCGGAATATGGTACAGCTTTCAGTATTTATATTTTCCCGATGATATCCGGGATATGTTTGATAAAGCATATTTCTTTTTAATCATCATCAATCTTACCTGGTTTTTCGCCCGAATAGTGTCGGCCTTAATCGAAGAATATGTGGTTCCGGTGGTGGAGCGCAGCGAAAGCGATCTGGATGACCAGTTATTGCCCATCGTGCGCAAAACACTTAAAGGATTGATTTGGACTATTGGTGTGATAGTGGCTTTGGATAATGTAGGTTTTGATGTGGCCACGGTGCTTGCCGGACTCGGTATCGGAGGTTTGGCCTTGGCAATGGCAGCTAAAGACACCATTTCCAATATGTTTGGCGGAGTGATGATTTTCACGGATAAGCCTTTTAAAATCAAGGATCGTGTTAAGATTGGCGGATTTGACGGAGTGATTGAGGAAATAGGCATTCGCAGCACACGTCTGCGCACATTGGCCGGCACACAGGTAACCATTCCCAACGCTAAATTTACCGACGGAATGGTGGAAAACGTTAGCCGTGAGCCCAACAGGAAGATTGTGTTGAATCTGGGATTGACCTACGATACCAAACCCGACCAGATGGAATTGGCGATGAAGCTGCTGAAGGAGATTAATGAAAACAATCCGCGTACGGAAGAAAAGGTATTGATTAGCTTTAACAGCTTTGGCGATTTCTCTTTGGGTATCTTGTACATCTATTATATCCGCAAAGGAGAAGATATCCTGGGCGTGCAAACGGAAGTGAATATGGAAATTCTGCGTAAGTTCAACGAAAACGGACTGGAATTCGCCTTCCCGACACAGACGATTTACGCGCAGATGGAAAATGCCAAATAGCGCCATTAATTATTGAAATTTATAAAATGAAAATTCACAAAATAGAAGCCGAAGCCTGGAAACTGGATGGCGGGGCGATGTTCGGCCTGGTACCGAAAACCATTTGGGCGAAGCAATATCCTGCCGACGAGCTTAATCTGGCGAAAATGAGTAGCCGATTGATGTTGATTGAAACGGACGATAATCGAAAGGTGCTGGTGGATACCGGAATGGGCAACAAAAGAGGGGAGAAGTACTACCAATACAAATATATTTTCGAACCGCGCGATTTGGCTGAAGAAGTACGCAAAGCGGGGTTTGAACCGGAGGAAATTACCGATGTTATTCTGACGCATTTGCACGACGACCATGTAGGCGGGGCCGTGCGCAAAAACGGCGATCAATTGGAGTTGGTTTTTCCCAATGCCATGCACTGGGTAGCCGAATCACAATATCAATGGGCACTGCATCCCAATAAACGGGAGGCGGGAACCTATTTTCCGGATAATTTCGTGCCCATTGAAGAAGCCGGGAAGTTACAATTGGTAAAAGAAAACGGACTGCATATTCCCGGTATCGAGCTGCGGATATTTGACGGCCATACCAAGGGGCAAATGTTGCCATTTGTACATTATGGCGACAAGACCATCGTATATATGGCTGATTTTATTCCTTTTGTGGCTTCCATTCCTTTGCCCTATATCGCCTCGGTGGATGTACAACCGCTGATTAGCCTGGAAGAGAAAGAAGCCTTTTTAAATGAAGCAGCCGATAAGGGCTATTATTTGTTTTTCGAGCACGATTATTATAATGAAGTTTGCACCGTGGTGCATGACTCTAAGCGGGTGGCATTGAAAGAAACCTTCCGTTTGGAGGAAATCATTTAAAGTGATGAGCGTGCAATCACCGGTATTAAAAGTTTCGAATCTCAGCAAAAACTACGGCTCTTTGATAGCCGTTAACCAACTCTCTTTTGAGGTGCAGCGGGGGATGGTTTTTGGTATTCTGGGGCCAAACGGTAGCGGGAAGACAACCACTTTAAGTATGTTAACCTCTGTGCTGAAAGCGCATTCCGGGACGTTTCAATGGTTTGGCAAAGATGCCGGTGTAGAAACACGTAAGCGGATTGGTGTGCTTTTGGAAAAACCAAATTTTTATGACTATCTGTCCGCGGAAAACAATCTGAAGATTGTCGCCGACATCCGTGAATTGGATTACGCGCATATTGAAACCGCTTTGAAACTGGTGAAATTGTGGGAACGACGCAAAAGCAAGTTTAAGACCTT
>CAYUAN010000136.1:0-1517 GCA_964442545.1 uncultured Prolixibacteraceae bacterium
GGAGGAATGCTTAAAAACTTCGGTTATCAGCTGGGTTTGCGTGGTGAATATACCAATCGTATGATTGATAGTAAGCTGGCAGGTAAAACTTCTACCATTAACCGTTTTGATATTTTTCCAAGCTTGCATGTGTCTCAGAAAATCGGAAAAACACATCAGGTGATGGCGGGCTACAGCCGGCGAATCGACCGGCCGGGCGGTTGGGAACTGGACCCGAATCCTATTTTTATCAGCAGTAATTTCGTGCGTATCGGTAATATCGATCTGGAGCCGGAATACACCGATAATTATGAACTGAGCTACCAAAAGACTTTCGGCCGCTCATTTGTATCCCTTGAGGCCTATTACCGCACGACCAAAAACAAGGTGTCGCGTATTCGCACGGTGGATCAAAATAATATTACATATATGACTTTTGCCAACCTTGACCGCGACCATTCGGCTGGGGTGGAGGCGATGGTAAACTGGCGCTTGACCAAATGGATGAGGCTGAATGTATCGGGCACTTATTATTACTATAAGATTGAGGAGAATGCCGCGAGCCATACCGAAGAGCGACAGAGTAATAATTACAATCTGAACGGGAATCTGAGCATAAATATTACCCGCTTGATGAAGCTGCAGCTTACCGGTTTTTATCGCGGGCCATCGGTTACGGCTCAGGGTGATATCGGTTCGTTTGCCATGATGAATGCTGCTTTGCGTTATGACTTCTTTAATCGTAAATTGGCGGCTACTTTTAAGGTGCGGGATATTTTCCAAACCATGAAACATGAGATAACCACCACCACGGATACATTCTATTCCTATAATACATTTTACCGGGATATGCCGGTATTTTCATTAACCTTGTCCTATCGCATAAATAATTACAAGCAAAAGCAAAAGTCTGATATGCGGGATGGCGGTGAGGATATGGACGTGGATATGTAGTGGGAATCCGGTTTTTATTCATAAATATCCGAACTCGTGTGCTCAAATCAAGTCCGCGAATAATCATCTAATTTAAGAGTTAATTCGTTAAATACGCCTCCTTCGATGATAAAATTCTCTGTGAAACTTTGTGTCTTCTTCGTGCTCTTTGTGCTACAGCTACCAAATTGTTGTGAATAGGTTCCACAGTGGTACACAGTGTTGTACACAGAGTTGCACAGTGAAACAATCAAAAACTTATATGTCTTTATATGGTGCAACAATAATCATCGAATTGAACGAATTTATATCCTCGCCTTGCTCGGATATTACAGTCATAAAGGTCATCGAGCCTGTCGAGATGTTAGCCTTTTCTAACTTTTGATTTTACATCTACGAATTTATGTTTTTACCGCGGATTTGGATTTTAGCGAATGTTTAAGCTGCGCTTAAACCGCGGATTCTTATCCTCGCCTTGCTCGGATGGTTGCGCTCACCGAAGGTCATCGAGCCTGTCGAGATGTTAGCCGTTTATAATTTTTGAAATTTTATCCATGGATTTGTAGATATTTCCACTGTAAAACCATCAAACTTATATGCCCTTA
>CAYUAN010000137.1:0-3472 GCA_964442545.1 uncultured Prolixibacteraceae bacterium
CAGATTTGTATGAATGATTGGCTTCCGGAGTTTTTCTTTGATAAACTTCGAAAGCTTTTAAGGATTGCAAATCAATGCTTAAGCCAAATCATAGAAATCATAATAATCAGCGTCAAAAAAGAGAACACAATCAAATTAGAAGCCGCTGTTTTGATTTTTGCGGACAATTTTTAAATTTGTCTTTCTATTCACTTAAAGGATTATTGATATGAAAACACGGAATACCATCACACTTATCGGCTTATTATTTTTATTGTCCGCATTTATCCCAAAAGTGCAAACGGAAGCAAACTTATGGCTGGAAGGCATGTATTATAAGGTGCTCAGCGACGACGAAATTGCCTACGACCGTATCGTGAAATACGAAGGGAAATATTATGAAATAAAAGGGAGTATCGCTTTTGACAATGAAGGGGTTACCATGCAGAAGCTGGTTTCGAAAAAGGAATTGAAACCGGCGAAGATGGATAAGCGGAAAGCGGAAATTGCCGCCGGGAATTTTATCGACGGAGCGGGCGAATTTCCTAAGGTATTGTTTGTGCAATTCAGCGGTGATGAAAAGGCATTGGTGAAACGCCTGAATATTTCCTCGGACATCGAAAATCTGCTGCTGCGGGAAAACCTGGGTACTTCTTTCGGGGTGGATTTGGTGGACGGTGCCGCCAATATGGAATTTGAGGTAAAAGACTGGAATAAAAGTCTGGAGATTATATTTCAGATACTGGACAAATACCAAGTAACGGAACAATGCCTGATTGGCCGCCGCGTATATCCGGGCAATGATGATTATAATGTGGAAATCTTCTATCCGGTGGATTATTCGGGTAGTTTCAGGGCTTTTTAATCGGTTTAACGGAATAAGGTAATGCTTCCGGACCGTTCCCGCTCTTTGGGTGAGGTAAGCAGGTGTTTGTAGCGGATAAGGTAGAAATAAACTCCTTCGGGTACTTCCTTGTCATGATAGCGTCCGTCCCATTTATCATGCTGGTCGAATGACTCAAACAACAATTGCCCCCAACGGTTGTAAATAACCAAATGGTATTCGTCAAACTCGCAACTGATAACCGGGAAAAAGAAATCATTTAACCCGTCACCATTAGGGGTAAATACGTTGGGCACAGCCATCATGCAGTTGCAATCGATCGTTTTTGCTGAAAAACTATCCGTATAGGTTTTACAGATATCGGTAATCTCTACCCAATACAATCCCGAATCAGAAATACTGATGCCGGAGCTTGTAGAACCGTCAAACCAGACATAAGAATTTGTCGCGGGTAAAGAAATAGTCCAGCTTTCGTCTTCGCAGAAAGAGGTGTCGGGAATGTCGATAAAGCTTGTCGAAAGATTGATCACCTGAATGCTGTCATAGGCCAGACAGGAGCTGTCCATTACCATTACCCAATAATTTCCCGCCGTGCTTACATAGATAAAATTCGCGTTAGAGCCGGTATTCCAGTACACCGAATCGTAGGTGTTGGGAACGCTCAACAAAATACTGTCGCCATCGCAAAAGCTGGTATCATTACCAATGCTGACAACGGGAGCCGGAATACCAAGCACCGTAGTATTCAAAATGCTGTCGCAGCCGTTCACGTCCATCAGCGTGTCAATGACCAGGGTGGGGGGATGATAATAATGGCCACGAATCAGCACAGAATCGTAATCGCAAACAGCAATAGTGTCAAATAAATTATATCCGCCGGAAATTACCGGGTTAAAACCGATTACCGTATCCAAAACAATGGTACAATTGGCATTGGTGGCTTTTAAGTAAAAATTTGTAGGCGAAGTAACAAGGCCGGTATGGAAATAGAGCGTGGAGCATCCGCCATTTTGCGCCGGTCCCACGTTTTGTTGATTTGTTGAGTCGAAAAGCTGATAGCTAACATTCGGATCGGTATTTATCAATTCAATAAGGGCGGAATCACCATAGCAGGTGGATGAGAAATTGCTTATTGAGATGGTTAATGGCTTGCATTGCTTATAAATACTATATAATTCCGCATTGGTTAATATCCGGTTAAAAAGTCTGAACTCATCAATTTTTCCGTTAAATGAATAATAATAATTCGGAACATTGGAACCTGCTCCAATATAGGTCTTGTAATTAATCCCTGGTCCAAATACCACAGAAGTAGGATAGTCCATGTATTGTGTATTGCTAACCAATTGGCAATCGATATAGAAGTTAACTACTCTATTTTCAGAACTGTTGTTTTGTACAGATATAGATACAAAATGCCAACTGCCGGAACTGAAAAAATAACTTGGCGGATAATAGCGATCCCCGGCAGAAAATCCTGTGCAATTTTGATGCGTATTTACCATATATCGAATTCGATTGCTGCCTCCACCAATTGTAGAATTATAATGATTTATTCCAAATTCGGCCTGAGAATAGCCGCGATAAGTTGATGCGCACTGGTCGCGTGTCGTAAATATTTCTTGTCCAAGGGTCATGCTGTCAACATAAACCCATGTGGCGACAGTAAAGTTTCCCGTTAATGGAACAAAAGGATTGAGTTTTACATAATCATTGACTCCGTCAAAATCCAGAGCCTGACCGCAAATGCCTGGGGTGTAAACCGCTCCGGAAAGTTGTGCCGTATAGGAGCCGCTGCCTTGATTGCTTACATTACCGTTAAACGGGAAATAAAGCTGCATACCGTTGGTGTTTACCGCAGGTATTTGATTAAGGTCTAGTGGGCATTGGGCATAACTCTTTTGAGTGTATATAATTAGAAGAAAAAGTACTGTTAGGGGAAGTGTTTTTTTGAGCATAATTTTATGTACAAGGTTTTCTCAAAAATATAAAAATATACAACATTTAGTACACGTTTTGTTAGATTTTTATTTAAAGAAAATGGTAGGAAGATTAATGTTCCTAAAATGTGATGAACTTATATACTGAAAACCGATTCTACGGCTTCAATTAATTCCTTTGACCGTCTTTCTTCCGTAAAATTATCAGCGATACGTTTTCGCGCTTTTTTACCTAAAGTTCGGGTGTCTGAATTTAGTGCGGTTTCAATAAGCTCTTTTAGCAACCCGACATCTTTTTTTTGTAATACAAAACCGGTATCATCAACAATAAACGGCATGGAAGCTACATTGGAAACAATGGGTACGCACTCGCACAGCATGGCTTCGCATAAAGAATTTGGAAATCCTTCGGATAAAGATAATTGAAGGTAAAACTCTGCTTTTGAGTAGTGGTTAATTAAGTCGTCATTATCAACCCAGGGAATTGGTTTAACATTAGGAGTTCTTTCCGGAAATGATTTTTCCTCTGTACCAATTATGATAAAAGTACAATCCGGAAATTCTTTTGCAATTTCAATAATTAAATCAATTCCCTTGAGTTTTCTTCTGCGATCATTTGTAGAAAAACTAGCTACTGTTATAAAAGTTTTTTTAATCTTTTCTTTATTTCGGAACCACTGTTCGGCATTGAAACCGTTATATACAACCT
>CAYUAN010000138.1:0-2836 GCA_964442545.1 uncultured Prolixibacteraceae bacterium
TGCCAAAGCCATTGGCACAACAATGAACAATCGCCTGGAAGCCCGTTCCAGATTTTCAAAGGCTCCGCCATAACGGATGTAATAACCGCTGGGCAGTTCAAATTTCTCATCCAATACCTTTTGTATTTCATGTACTAGTGATTGCACATCGCGATCGCCCACATTGATGCCCACATATGTCCGCCGGTTGGTGTTATCGCGACTGATTTGCATTGGCCCCGGGCGGTAACTGATTTCCGCAACCTCTTTCAAGGGAATTTGTCCGCCTCCGGGCAAATCAATATACAAATTGCGAATATCCTCGATACTTTTACGGTGCGTTTCGTCCAGACGCACAACCAGGTCGAACATCCGCTCGCCTTCGTAAATATTTCCGGCCACACCTCCGCTGAAAGCGGTTTCAACTATGGTATTCAGGCGTTTAATATCTAGTCCGTAGCGCCCTATTTCATTGCGATTGTACACAATGGTCATCTGCGGCTGTCCTTTGGTGGCTTCAGCCTTCACGCCCTCCACCCCGTCGATGCCGGAAACCAGCCCGGCAATCTCCCGGGCTTTAGCCGCCAGAACATTCAAATCGTCGCCATAAAGTTTGATGGCCACATCCTCCCGAATACCCGTAAGCAACTCATTAAAACGCATCTCTATGGGCTGGGTAAATTCATAATTTATTCCGGGCAAAACTTTTACGGCCTCTTTTACCTGACGCACAAGCTCCTGTTTAGTAGCGGCTTTTGTCCACTGCTCCTTTGGTTTCAGAATAACAAATATATCGGCTATATCCATCGGCATGGGGTCCATCGGCAAGGTGGCCACCCCGATACGCGCCTGTATGCTTTCCACCTCATCGGGGAAATTGTCCATCACGATTTTTTCGATACGTAATGAGGCCTCCTCCACTTCGCTCAATGCCGTGCCCGGCTTGAGGAAGGCCTGAAAGGCAAAATCACCTTCATCAAGCTTGGGCATAAACTCCGCCCCCATACGACTGAACATCAATCCGCCGGTAATGACTAATACCATGGCCAGGCTTACCACCGCCACCGAATGTTTCATCGACCAATCGATAACGTGATTATATATCCCTTCCAGCCAACGAATCATTTTATCACCCCAGCTCAGTTTATCCGTTTTCGGAGGATTCAGAAACGTGGCCGACACCATGGGGATATAGGTCAGCGAAAGTATCATTACACCAAGGATGGCAAAACCGAAAGTCATCGCCATTGGCTTAAACATTTTACCTTCGACCCCTTGCAATGCCAGCACGGGAATAAATACAATCAAGATAATCAGCTGGCCGAAAAAGGCCGTGTTCATCATTTTCGAAGCGGATTTATAAGCCAGTTTATCCTTCTCCTGCCGGTTAATCTTTGTACCTATCAGATTCTTTCGATGCAGATAGAAAATCATGCTTTCCACAATGATTACGGCTCCGTCAATCAAAATGCCGAAGTCCAGCGCGCCAAGCGACATCAGATTGGCCCAAACACCAAAAAGGTGCATCATAATAAAAGCGAAGAGCATCGCCAGCGGAATGGTGGATGCCACAATCAATCCACCGCGGAAATTGCCGAGGAAAAGCACCAGAACGAAGATTACAATCAGCGCCCCGAACGCCAGATTTTCCGCTACGGTGGTGGTCGTGCTTTTAATCAGCTTGCTGCGGTCCAGGAAAGGTTTTATCACCACACCTTCGGGCAACGACTGCTGAATTAGTGCCACACGTTCCTTCACATTGGCAATCACATCATTGGAATTTTCACCCTTGAGCATCATCACGATACCGCCCACGGCTTCACCCGTCCCGTTGCGCGTAAAAGCGCCATAACGTACGAAACTGCCGAAACGTACCTCGGCCACATCACGGATAAAAATGCTACGCCCGTCGATGTTGGCTACAGGGGTATTTTTTATATCGTCGATGGAACGCATCAGGCCTTCCCCGCGGATAAAATTTGCCTGATGATTTTTCTCGATATAGGCACCACCCGTATTTTGGTTATTATTTTCAAGTGCCGAAAACACCTGCGCTATGGTAATTCCCATGCTGCGCAATTTATCGGGATTAACGGCCACCTCATATTGTTTGATTCGACCGCCAAACGAGTTTACCTCCACTACACCGGGCAGCATCGCCATTTGCCGCTTGACAATCCAGTCCTGAATCGTACGCAGCTCCATATCGTCATACTTATCCTCATAGCCGGGCTGCACCTCGAGCACATATTGGTATATCTCGCCCAGTCCGGTGCTGATAGGGGCCATAAAGGGCTCGCCAAAGCCCTTGGGGATACGTTCTTTCACCTCCGCCAGAGCCTCGCTTACCAGTTGGCGCGGCAGAAAGGTTCCCGCATCATCTTCGAATACGATGGTTACTACCGACAGCCCAAAACGGGAAATACTGCGTATTTCGACCACATCGGGCAGGTTGGCCACGGCCAGTTCCACCTGATAGGTAACAAATTGTTCGATATCCTCCGTTCCCAGATTGGGCGCGGTGGTAATCACAAGCACCTGATTATTGGTAATATCGGGCACGGCATCCAGAGGGACACGCGTCATGGAGTAAATTCCTCCGATGATTAATCCAACGGTCATTAACCATATCAGCGCTTTATTCTTAATGGAAAAATTTATGATACTGTTTATCATCAACTACAATGTTTTTGATTAAAAAAATATACGTAATCCCCGCCATTTGATGATGGCCGGAAACGCGATTAAAAAAGATAAAAGGGATGGATTAAATCAAAAACACTTGTGGCGAACCGCGGGTCGGACTATGCTTTGTATGGAGCTTTTGTGAAATAAGTTTTTCACCTTCAATAAAAAC
>CAYUAN010000139.1:0-3701 GCA_964442545.1 uncultured Prolixibacteraceae bacterium
TTTACCAAATAACCCTCAATCATCAGCGAGTCCACTTCATTGCCCGTGGAAAACACATATTCGAAATTACTGACAGGCAGGCCTTCCTTATAATTTACAATGGCATTTCCGAAAAAGATGGTATAGGTGGTATTTTCGCTCAAACTGTCGGGCAGGCGTATCAGCACCTTTTTACCTTGAATCTTTATTTCCGGTTTTTCGGGCATTTCGGGTGAAACCACCAATTGTTTGTTGAGGTTTTTCAGCTCCACATATTCATCAAACTTGATGGATATTTTCTTTTTCGAAAAGTTCATGGAATAATTCTCCGGCTTGAATTCTTCGGCCACGGGCGGGGTATTGTCAATAGGGCCGCCGGCAGGAGGAACCACTGTGGCGCAGGCAGCCAGGAACACCAGCAGCAGCGCCGATATGCCAAATCTGATTCTGTTCCGGAAAATATTTTCTCTTCTCATATTGCTTTGCCGCACAAAGGTAGCAGGATATATCAAACGCGCTATATCGTTTTTTAGTTTAGTGTATCTTAAAAACCGTTTAAGGGCATTGTTACCGTGGGAATCAATAAAATCCCGCCCAGGATTATCAGACCGATGATCAATTTGAAAATCCATTTGGCCCAGATATCATACGGAATGCGGGCCACACCCAATACTCCGATCAGAACGCCCGAAGTGGGGGTGAGCAGATTGGTAAAGCCGTCGCCAAACTGGAAGGCCATTACCGTAGCCTGGCGCGAAACACCGATTACATCGGAAAAGGGTGCCATAATGGGCATTGTTAAGGCCGCTTTGGCCGAGCCCGATGGGATAATAATATTAATTACGTTTTGAATCAGGTACATCATTTCCACCGAGCCCACTTTACCCATTCCTTCCATCGTTTGCGACAGACTGTGCAAAATGGTATCAATCACTTTTCCTTGTTGCAAAATAATGATAATCCCTCCGGCCAGGCCTACAATCAGCGCCGCCGACAGTATGTCTTTTACCCCGTCAAGGAAATATTTCACAATGTCGTCCGCCGAATAGCTCATCGAAATGCCTGAGAGCAAACCCATAACGAAGAACAGGGTGGCGATTTCCATCACGTACCAGCCATAGCCCATCACCCCCACGATGAGGTAAATAATGGTAAACAGTAATAGCGTAAGGATAAAAAAATGCACCGATTTGCGCAGCGAAAAAAAGCCTAAAATAGCAAACAGTAAAGTGCTTATGGGCAATACCGGCGCGTGATAGGAAGCGTTTCCTATTTTCATTTCCGTGCTATTCCATAAACTGCCTTCGCCGCTGAAATTAAGAGAGAACGCCAGAAGCGCGATTAGCACCATAAAATATACAACCCAAGCCGATTTCGGGCTGTAATATTGCACGTCCTCCACATGTTCGTTGTTGCGGTTGCGCCAATAATCGTCGATTTCGTGCACCGGCGATTTTTCGGGATGTTTTTTGATTTTGTTGGCATAAGCCAGAATAAAAGCAAAGCCCACGGCATTAATCACAAACCAACTGAAGATACGAAACTCGATGCCCGAGAACAGGGGCAAGTCGGACAAGCCCTGCGCAATACCGATGGTAAAAGGATTGAGAATGGCCCCGGCAAAACCCAGCCCGGCCGCCACAAAAACAATGGCTACGCCCGTGATAGAGTCATAGCCCATACTGATGGCCAGCGGAACCAGAATGATGATAAAGGCGATGGTTTCTTCACTCATTCCGAACACCGCTCCGAATATGCTGAACATAGTCATAATCAATACCAGAATCACATTGTTCACCCCGAGGAAACGGAGCAATTTCCAATGTTCAATCTTGCGCGTAAAGTCCAGAAAAGCGAAGATGCCGATATCGATGGCGCGGCTTTTATTCATTATCCAGAAGGCACCGCCAATCATCAGGATAAAAACAATGATATCCGCTTTGTCCACAAAGCCCTCGAAAAAGGCCGAAAATATTTGCCAGGTCTGCGGTTGGTTTTCTACATAGTGAAAGGAATTGTCAACAATAACTGTGCGGGGCGCCCCATCGACCACCACGGTATGACGGTCGTATTCGCCTCCCGGAACAAACCAGGTGGTAACAGCGGCTAAAACCAATATGGCAAAAACAATAACGTAGGTATGCGGAACTTTTTTAAGCATCGGCGAAACTTTTGATTATGCGATTTTTTGAAAAATCAAAAATAGCATAATTCCGTAAAGTGCCGTCCAAAAGAAAAGTCCCATAGCCTTATAGGCTGCAGGACTTTCCATTATGAAAACAAAATTATTCTTAAGGTTTTGTCGTGTGCGGGCATTTAGCAGAAGATTTCGATCCCCGTTTTGAGCTCATTCGGCTGTCGAAAATTGCGCGCTGATCGGCGGTTAATGTGGCGCGTACATCCTGGCGGAATTTTGCCATAATCTTCATCAACTTTGCCTGCAAAACACTAAGCTCATCAATGGATTTATCAAGGGCTTTCATATCCGGCGTATCGGCAAGCGAAAGGCTTTTAATATGCGCCCTTTTCTCGGCGATTTGAGCTTTTAAGGGGTTGATTTTTTTCAACATCTCAATACGTAAAGTTTTGATTTTCGCCATTTGATCATCCGTTAAATCGGGCAACATACGCTGCATACGCAACTCCATCGGAGCTTTGGACGATTTCGGGCCTTTTTTTCCTTTTGGGCCTCCCGGGCCTTGCGCCCATACCTGGCTTACACTTATTGCGGCAATCATCACTATGATCATCAAACCGCGTTTTACTAAATTCTTTTTCATGATTAATAGGTGTTTAGGGTTTTACTTTTTTCTGATTAATTGGTCGGTTATTATATTTATTTCGATAATAATCCCGCATAATTTCTTGCTGCTCGGGATTTAATTCCTTAAGCATCTGTTTGAAAAAATCGAGGGATAGATCGGTAATCTGATTTTGTAAATCGCTAATCTCGGCGCGGTATTTCGCCACTTCGCTACTGTCAGCGCCGGCTTGTGTGGCTACTTCAAAAAAATCGTGCTGCGCATCGCGCAAACTGGTTTTCAGTTTCCGCATTATTGTAAAATGATTTCTGCGTATTTCTTGAAAAGCTTGTTTTTGCGCGTCATTCAGGTTTAGTTTCTTTATCAAAGTCTTAGTGCCGGGTTGGTGTCCGGAATGTTTACGTCCCATAAAGTGATGGTGAAAACCGGTATAATCAGGCTGATTATGAACCCTGTACATCACATAGGCCATAGAGCCCAAAATGGAGATATTGATTAATACCAGGATAATAAATCCCCAAAACCAAAATCCTCTGTTCTTAAAATAACTCATAACTAAAAGTCTTTAACAAGGTCAAAACTATTGTCTGCTAAATCCAGATTCAGGTCGTCATCTGCATTTTGCACCAGCGTAGATTGTTCAAGATTGTTCCATTGCTCGGCGGAATAGCTGCCCAGCAAACTGCCGCCGACAATTCCGAAGATGGCTACCGAAGCTACCAGGGCATAGCGCAAACGGGGAAGTAAGGCTGCCGTTTGTGTGGGGTTTCCCTCTTGCCGTTCCATACGGGCTTCCAGTTTGTTGTAAAAATACGGGTCCGGCTCCGTAATGCGTGCATTGGAAATAAGCTGCATGCTGTTTTGCAGTATGTTTGCCATTTGTGCGCACTCGGCACATTCGTTCAAATGGGCCTCGATTTCCGCCGCCTGATTCTCCGGCAATCTGCCGTCGATATAATC
>CAYUAN010000140.1:0-3759 GCA_964442545.1 uncultured Prolixibacteraceae bacterium
GTCACCAAGATCGATGGCCGCTTTATGGGTTTTAACACTGTTGTCCACTGCCTGATTGAAATAAACCTTGATGTTTCCTGTGGAATTAGATGCAGTGATAAACGGGCGAACCGGAGTAAATGCCGTATCGGATCCATCCACCGAAAATGCTTTTACATAAACCAGTTCAGAAGCAGAAAGTCCGCTTAATGTATAAGTATGTGTGGTTGTTGTTCCCGTACCGCTTACATGATTATTCAAATTAGTCGGGTCGCTGCCGTAAAACAATTCGGTTGTTCCGGCCATAGTTGTTCCCCAGGAAAAGGAAATGCTGCTGGTAGTAACGGCGGTTTCTTCCAGTGGAGCATTAATGGCGATAATATTCGGCATAATGATATCATTCGTATCGCGGCAAAGCAATTGATAGCCCGAGGTGGGGCTAGAGTATGAATACTGTGAACAAATACCAACCAGATCCACGTTTCCGGAAGGAATAATGGTACCAATCAGCGGATGATTGCTGCGTACATAAATAGTTGATGACTGGCCGTTACCATCCACAAAAGTATAAGCCGTATTGCTGCTGAATGTGCCTCCGGGATTTGTCGTAAAATGCACTCCGTTGATACGCAATAATTCCGCTTCACGGCTTTCGTTCAGTGAGTCAGGCACGGTTAACTCCGGTGTGGGCAATGTATTTCCTGTACTGAGCACCGTAAAACTGGATACGGGATCAATTTCCAATAATTGGTTATAATCTTTTATGGTTCCGGTAACCTCAATGGAATCGCCACGGTTTACATTTGCCAGTTGGCTACTGTAAATAGCAATTCCCGCCGTAGTATCCTGAATATAACGAATGGTTCCCAGTTCCGATCCGTTGGTGATAATTCCTTTTACCGTAACGGTTGCACCAACACCTAATGTGCGGGCAGCATCAATAGTAATTTGTGCATAAGTTCCCAATGCAACAAACATCAGGATAAAAGTTAAAATTCTTGTTTTCATATTCTTTTGTTTAATTTATTAAATATTGGTTTCTAAAAGTTAAGAGCAAGGGATGTGGTAAAACGACGACCCATCCCGAAAAATACCGTTGCCGAACGGGCATCGGAAGAATCGAATGTTTGCCCTGAGTATTGGTCATTGTTTTGCGCATCAGAAATATAAACAGCATCCAACACATTAAGTACGGCCAAAGTAAAGGTAAAACGCACCTTACTTATATGGAAGTTATAGCCCATAAACGCGTCCACGGTATAATAATCCGGAATTTTCCAGCTTTGTTTCGGATTCCCGTCCGGGTCAAATGAGCCGGGGAATTTAGCCGGATCAAGCGTGAGCGGGTCAAACTGTGAATAGTTTTTGCCAAAATAGGTAATGGCTCCTTTAATATAAGCCCCCTTAACGGGTTTCCAGGGTAATTGCCAGCGTAAACTTTCGCGGAACTGGTTTTGTGCGGCATCTCCGACGTAGAGTCCTTTGGCATTAAAGAAAATTTTCCCCACAACTGTTCCTGTATTATCGTCAGTAACAATGGCTGAATCCGAAGATTGCCATTTCCAGTCTCCTATTGATATTACCGTTTCGGACAGCAGGCCTTTTGTAATACGCCAGCCCACTTCGGCCTCGATACCCATATGCAGGGCGTCCATTCCGTTGATGTTTACACTGTAAACCACATCAGTGTTAAGGTCGCGATAACTAAATGCCCGATCGGCGGGTTTGTTTTGCCATTGCGTAATATAACCGTTCAAATTAACGGTTACTTTTTTTGTATAAAAACTGTATCCTGCTTCAAATGCGTAAACAATCTCGTTTTTAATTTCTTTATACTGGCGATTGTTATTGTCGTAAACATTCTGGAAACGCGGTGCTTTATTCAGCATGCCGACATTTACAAATACATTTTGTGTTTCGGTAAAGTTCCAGTTTACTCCGCCCTTAATCGTAAAGCTTGGTATCCATTTCCAATCGGTTTGCGCTGTACGGGCCTCTGGTGAGTTAATAGTGTACTTTTTGCCGTTTACTTCGAAGGTGTCGGGTAAGTAAACAAAATCCTTCAGGTTAAAATCATACTTCCATTTTGTATAACCAACCGCTTGCTCATAAACCTCCCCATCTATTACCAGGTCATTTTTTTTGAAATAGTCAATCCGTTTATATCCTGTTTCGGCAAAAGTTACATTGATAAATGAACTCCAGTTTCCTTTTTTATATTTGGTTTGCGCAAAAATTCCTCCCCAACTCACTAAGCCGTCATTATGGTATAAAATGATATCGTCTTCATTCTTTTGGTAATCCGGATTCGTTCGATTATTAGGAAGTTTTACTCCTTGAACAGTAGTACGGTCATCATATAATTCTGCACCCAGCATATCATAAGCTTTACGGTAATGCTCACCTTTATAATAACGTAAATCAATACCACCGCTTAATTCCCAATTTTTATTAATATTATAGTCGGTGGTATTCAGTAAACCAATCCAAAAGTGATTGTTCATTGAGGCGCGCAGAATATCATTTGTCGCCTTATTGTTTTGCAATTTAATATTTGCGTCGTAAATAGATTGGAAATTATAAGTTCCGTCAGGCAAATAATTTGTTGTGTGCGTAAGCCCGGTTCCTCCTCCATCACCTATAGATAAGTAAGCAATAGTTGACATATAGGTTTTGCGATTGATATTCCAGTAATCACGTAAACTGTACATGGGCTTATAGTAAAAATTAACCTTCTCATTGATTTTTTCCGGTTCGGTTTCTCCGTCTGCCGTTCTCGTCAAATATCCCCAGTGCCCATTATATCGAATACCTTGATTTACCGGAACCCCCGGAATATAATCTGACGGGTTAACCCCTAATGATACAGCATAGGAAGAGTCGTAGGTGTAAATAGGTTTTTTATAAGCCCTTTGACCGTGTGATTGCGGCGCGCCCATGGTAGAAAAACTAATCAGGTGATTCCCCAGTTTTTTGTCCACACGTAAGTAGTAAAACCATCCCTTTGTCCAGGTTTCGTCCACCCATCCGTTCCCGCGTTTATAGGAGCCGGCCACGGTTACTCCCCATCCGTTTTTCAGTTGGCCGGAAGTAAAACCAATAGAGGTCCTTAAAAATCCGTCATTTCCCACTTCTTGTTTTATACCGATATTTCGTTTGGCATCAATACCTTTGGTAACAATATTCATGGTGCCGCCCACTGATGGGAGTGCCAGTTTGGATGCTCCCAAACCACGTTGTACCTGTATGCTGCGGGTTACCATGTCCAGCCCAAACCAGTTTGACCAGTAAACCCATCCGTTTTCCATGTCGTTTACCGGTATCCCGTCCAGCATAACGGCGATATTCCGTTGGTTAAATCCACGAATATTTATCCGGGCATCTCCATCACCACCGCCTTGTTGTGTGGCATACACTCCGGGGGTGGAATTCAAAATCATGGGTAAATCCTGCGAGGCCAGCTCCTCCTGGAGCTGTTTGGGTTTAATCGTTGAAAAAGCAACAGGTGTTTCCCTGGCCTTGGCGACATCGGCAACGATTTCCACTGCTTGCAGGGTTTTGTTTTCCATACTGACATTAAGCTTTACGGACGGCTTGTTCAGTTTTACCTTTTTTTCTACTTCATTATATCCTACAAAGGAAAAATGAAAATTGTACTCACCGTAGGGCAGTTCGACTTTGAATTTTCCATCAAGGTCGGTAACTACTCCTTTTCCCGGGGCATACATAATATTTACTCCGATAAGCGGTTCATTGTTCGATTTATCAAGCACACGACCG
>CAYUAN010000141.1:0-12210 GCA_964442545.1 uncultured Prolixibacteraceae bacterium
TATAAGGAAATCGCGGCGAAACAGCAAGAACTGGAGCATGCCCGCGCCCGCATGCGGCAGCAACGGAAAATGATGGCCCGGCAACAGGCGCAGCTGGATTCGCAACAAACCGCCCTGAACGCGCAACGGCAGGAAATGCAAAAGCAAAAAGCCATACTCGAACAACAACAAGCCGATATTGAAGCCGGGGAACAACAAATTATGGCGCAAAAGGCCCGCATCAACGAGCAATTGGCCAAGATTGAGCAACAACAATTAATCCTGTATATTTCCGTGCTTTTTATCCTGCTTCTGGCCGGATTGGGATACTTTATTTACCGCTCATACAAAATCAAAAAGCAGGCGAATATCGCCCTGGAACAAAAAAACGCCCTGATTGAGAAGCAGAACGAAGAAATTACCAAGCAACGGGATATCGCCCGCGAGCAGCGAGATCGCATTGCCGCCCAGAAAAAGGAAATAATGGACAGCATCGTTTATGCCCAACGTATTCAGAAAGCAATCTTGCCCAATATTCAAATGATTAAAGAAAGTCTGGAGCATTTCTTTATCCTATTTAAACCGCGGGATATCGTAAGCGGGGACTTTTATTGGGAGTCGCGTGTGGGTGACGAGATTATCGTGATCGCCGCCGATTGTACGGGCCACGGGGTTCCCGGCGCATTTATGAGTATGCTGGGCGTTACCTTCCTAAACGAAATCGTAAATTCTAAACGCACCACCAAGCCCGGAGAAATCCTGAATATGCTGCGCGAAAAAGTAATCAAGTCATTGAATCAACAGTATGACAACCCCCTCCGCGACGGCATGGATATCTCGGTGATTAATTACAATTTCGCATCAAAGCAGGTAAGTTTTGCCGGAGCCAATAATCCCTTGTTTTTAATCCGGAGCGGGGAATTAACCGAGATAAAAGCCGATAAAATGCCCATTGCCCTTTATGATAAGATGGTGTCTTTTTCGGATAAAAGCGTGGAGCTGCAAAGCGGGGATTGCCTCTATATTTTCTCCGACGGTTATGTGGACCAGTTTGGCGGACCCAAAGGCAAGAAGTTTATGAAAAAGCGTTTCAAACAACTGCTGCTCGACAATTACCACCTGCCTATGACCGAACAGAAAGAACTGCTGGACAGGACATACGAGGAATGGAAAGCCGGGCACGAGCAAGTAGATGATGTGCTCGTAATCGGTATTAAGATATAAGCCGCCCTGTAGCCGAAATAAAGTTATTTTTGCCCCATGATTATCGTGGACGACACCATCATTTCGGATGATATAGTAGAACAATATTTTTTATGCGACCTGCACGCCTGTCATGGCGATTGCTGTGTGGAAGGCGATGAGGGCGCGCCGCTTGAGGAGGAGGAAATCGGGATTCTTGAAGACGCTTTAGACGAAATAAAACCCTATATGCGGGCCGAAGGATTGGAGGTAGTCAGACAGTTCGGGGTGTTTGACTATGGTGCGGACGGTGATTATGTAACACCCCTGGTAAATAACCGCGAATGTGCTTTTGTGTATTTTGAAAACGACATTGCTTTTTGTGCCATCGAAAAAGCTTATCGTGAAGGAAAAATTGATTTCATCAAACCCGTTTCCTGCCATTTATACCCCATACGCTTGTCGAAATATAAAACCTTTGAAGCGGTAAATTACCACCAATGGCCCATTTGTGATGTGGCCCGTGTATTGGGAAAGAAAGAGGGCGTCCCTGTTTATAAGGCATTGAAAGAACCGCTGATTCGAAAATATGGCGCCGATTGGTACCGCAAGCTGGAATTGGAAATCGAAAAAATGAAAGACGATGAGTAAGGATATAGCATTGGTTTTGGCCAGTGGCGGTGCACGCGGGCTGGCGCATATCGGGGCCATCGAGGTGTTGGAGGAACGCGGTTACCACATCCATTCCATCGCGGGCAGCTCCATGGGTGCCGTAGTAGGCGGCATTTACGCCTGCGGCAAATTGCAGGAGTACAAAGACTGGATGTGTACCCTCACTAAAACCGATGTGTTTCAGTTGCTGGATTTTACTTTTAGTCTGGGTTTTGTAAAATCAGAACGGGTGTTTAGCCATGTGCGTAAAATTATTGGCGATGTGAATATTGAGGATATGGATATCACTCTGCGGATTATCGCCACCAATCTGGAAGCCGAAAAAGAGCATGTTTTTGATAAAGGCAATATGATTCATGCCATGCGTGCCAGCACGGCCTATCCGACCATCATTACTCCGGCACGGCATAACGGGCATTTTCTGGTGGATGGCGGCGTATTGAACCCTCTTCCGCTCGACCATGTGCAACGTAAAGCAGGCGATATTCTGATGGCTGTGGATTTGGGGGCAAAGATTCCCTACCATTCACCTTTTAAAAAGGATAAAAAGAAAATGAAAAGACGGGATAAAAACACCGCTTTCGCCATGGCCTACAAGATGTATCATAAGTATTTCGGGAATAATTCCAGGAAAGAAGAGAAGGAAAAATGGTCTTATTTTAAGCTGGTAACCGAAACCATTAACGTAATGCACAACCGGCTTAACGAAATGGCCTTGCATCATCATCAGCCGGATATTACGGTGCCTATTTCCTTCCGCGCGGCCGATACCTTTGAATTTTACCACGCCGCCGAGCTTATCGAATACGGCCGCCAACAAACTATCCGGGTTTTGGATGAGTTTGAAGGGCGGGAATCGTAAATACGAGTGCTGTAGCTACGAATTTTCGCTCGGTCTTCAAATTGTTTTATCCGGTTTTTTCAAAGAAAAAACCGGATAAAACTCTGTCCCCCTTTGGAAAAGGGGGAACCAAAAGGGGGATTCTTTCTCGGTGGATTGTTGGAAGATGTTGGGTTCTGCACGGCTTAAGTCCGCTTCGCGCTTTGCGCTCGCGGAATCTGTGCGGGGAGGACGGTTTTCCGCGCTTGGGGTCTTGCTTGCAGAAAGGTTCAAAAAGGGTATAAACCACAGGCATCTCGACTCCACTCGATGACCTGCGGTCTTCCAGCTTCCAGCTTCCAGGCGGCCGAGCGGAATCGAGGCCCCAACTTTCAACTAAATCCCTCCATTAAACAGAAAACACTACTTTTGCCGCCCAAAGAATTATCAATGATTGACCGCAAAGCAAAAAGAGAACGAGCAGTATTAGTGGCCGTTGCCACACCCGGAACCAAAATAGAAAAGGTAAAGGAATACCTGGATGAATTGGCATTTTTGGTAGAAACCGCCGGTGGTGTAGCCGAACGCAGCTTTATTCAAAAACTGAATATGGTGGATTCCCGCTTTTACGTGGGCTCGGGCAAGCTCGATGAGATTAAAGAATATGTTCGCGCGGCGGAGATTGATATGGTTGTTTTTGATGATGAACTTTCGCCCTCGCAATTGCGAAATATCGAGCGGGAGTTTAAATGCAAAATTCTGGACCGTACAAATTTAATCCTTGATATTTTTGCCAAACGGGCACAAACGGCCCATGCCAAAACACAGGTGGAACTGGCGCAATATCAATACCTTTTGCCGCGCCTGACCCGGATGTGGACACACCTCGAGCGGCAGCGTGGAGGAATCGGTATGCGGGGCCCGGGTGAGACGGAAATCGAAACCGACCGCCGGATTATTCGCGACCGTATCGCTTTATTGAAAAAACGTTTGGAGCAGATTGATAAGCAGATGGCCACGCAGCGCAAAAACCGCGGCAAACTGGTGCGTCTGGCGCTGGTGGGTTATACCAATGTGGGCAAGTCCACAATTATGAATATGCTTTCAAAATCGGAGGTCTTTGCCGAAAACAAACTTTTTGCCACCCTGGATACCACCGTGCGTAAGGTTGTGGTGGACAATTTGCCTTTTCTGCTGGCAGATACCGTTGGATTTATCCGCAAGCTGCCGCACGGACTGGTCGAGTCCTTTAAATCCACTTTGGACGAGGTGCGTGAAGCGGATGTGCTTTTGCATGTGGTGGATATTTCGCACCCCGAATTTGAAGACCAGATTCGTATTGTAAACGAAACATTAGCCGAGATTCAGAGCAACGACAAACCCATGATTATGGTGTTTAACAAAGTGGATGCCTACACTTTTATCCAAAAAGAAGAAGATGACCTGACTCCGGCAACCAAAGAAAATCTGAGTTTGGACGATTTAATGAAAACATGGATGGCCAAAGAAAACCAGCCCTGCATCTTTATTTCGGCTAAAAACAAGGTAAATTTCCACGAGTTTCGCCGTTTGATTTACGATCAGATTAAAAGCATTCATGCCGAGCGCTTCCCTTTTAATGAATTTCTTTATTAATATGCGGTAATTCAGGTAAATAAATTTATTTCCCGAATTATTTTTAATGATAAACCACACTTTTTCGTACGAAAAAGTGTAGGAGATCACATTTATTCGTACGAAAAAATGTATATTTGCACAATAATTCGTACGAAAAAATGTAAAATGGAGCGCTTTGCATCAGCATATTTAAAAAAGTGGAAACAAGAATCCAATCCGAAACCCATGATAATTCAAGGGGCGCGACAGGTGGGAAAAACATGGCTTATGCAAAAGTTTGGCAATGATTATTATGCAAAAACGGCTTATGTAAATTTCGAATCTTCTCCCGAATTGCGCAATTTGTTTTCCGGTGATTTTAATGTTTCGCGAATAATAAAAGCCTTAGAAATTGCTTGTAATCAAAAAATAACCAAAGGGGATACTTTAATTATTTTGGATGAGGTTCAAGAGGCAGAGGGCGGGATAACGGCCTTAAAATATTTTTATGAAAATGCTCCGGGCCTTCATATTCTTGCGGCGGGTTCGTTATTGGGCGTGCTTTTGCATCGTAGCACCTCGTTTCCGGTGGGAAAAGTTACTTTTTTTCATCTGCATCCGCTGAGTTTCAACGAATTCTTATTGGCAACGGGAAATGAAGGCTTGTTTGATTTACTGCAAAACAAGGATTGGGATTTGATTAAAAATTTTAAGAGCAAGTATATTACGCTTTTGCGCCAGTACTATTTTACAGGCGGTATGCCGGAGGCTGTTTTATCATTTATCGAAAATGAAGATTTCGAAAAAGTACGGGGTATTCAAAAAGATATATTAGCCGCTTACGAGCAAGATTTTTCCAAACATGCGCCCTATAATATTGTTCCGCGGATAAGAATGTTATGGAATTCTATTCCCGCTCAATTGGCTAAGGAGAACAAAAAGTTTATTTTTTCGGCAGTAAAGAAAAGTAGTCGTGCAAAGGATTTTGAATTGGCCATAAGCTGGTTGGAAAATAGTGGGTTGGTTTATAAAGTATATCGAATAAATAAGGCGGCTTTTCCTTTGAAATCCTATCTTGATCTTAATGCTTTTAAGCTGTTTATTAATGATGTCGGTTTGTTAGCCGCAATGAGCGACTTACCCGCCCGAACGCTCCTGGATAGCAATCGTGTTTTTGAAGAGTTTAAGGGTGCTCTGACGGAACAGTATGTGCATCAGCAATTAATGGCTTCGGGAACAGAGCATATTTTTTATTGGTCGGCTGATAAATCGAAAGCCGAAATAGATTTTATTATCCAAAATGGGGAGGAAATTATTCCCATAGAAGTAAAAGCCGAAGAGAATCTGAAAGCAAAGAGCTTGCGTGTTTTTTATCAAAAATACGGGCACAGCAAACCTCTACGCTACTCTATGTCGGATTATAGAAAAGATGACTGGTTGGTAAATATTCCTCTATATGCCGCCGGTACTAAACCGTAAAGCCTATCAGCTTTTGGAAATTTCTTTATAATGCTTAATCAGCAATAAATATTCGTGTGTATCTTCATACTTTTGCTTTAAGCGCATCCGGTGCGGAAAAAACTCCCAGGCCCCCTGCGGCAGGATGATGGTGCCGACCACAATCAAACTGACGGGAATAATATGAATGGCTCCGTGATTCCACGGCATGGTCCAGATGGTAGCACCAAGGATGATGGAAATCAAACCGGCCAAAAACCAGCGAACCATAATTTTTTGTAAGCGCAATTGAATGCGTTCGGCTTCAAGCAGTTCGTCTTTCAGTCGTTGGGTAAAATCCTCAATATCATCACGGAAGGCGAAGTTTGCACAATCCGTTTCAATTTCCTCCTTCTGCCCGCTCAAGGAACAAACCGTACCTGTTCCTTCACGGTATTCGTGTTTTTTGCAAAGGATGCAATGTTTGACCGAACGAATATCTTTGATTTCCATTGGGATGTTTTAGGATGAACAAAATTACACTAAATTTGCTGCTTTACAAAATAGGAGCAAGTAATGGCCTCAGTGCAAAAGTATTTTTCGATGGTTAAATTCAGCCACAGCATCTTCGCGATGCCTTTTGCCATTTTGGGTTATTTCCTGGGCTTGAAGTTGAATAACATTGATTTCGACTACCGGATATTACTGTATATCGTACTGGCGATGATTTTCGCACGCAATGCCGCTATGGGTTTTAACCGCTGGCTCGACCGTGATATCGACAAGGAAAATCCGCGCACGGCCCGGCGTGAAGTCGCTTCGGGAATAATCAGCGCCAAAAACGCCCTGGCTTTTGTTATTATTAATTCCGTTTTGTTTGTGGTGGTAAGTGCGCTGATTAATCCGCTGACGGCTGTGTTGAGCCCGGTGGCATTATTGGTGGTTTTGGGGTATAGCTATACCAAGCGCTTTACCTCATTGTGCCATTTGTTATTGGGTCTGGGCCTGGCCTTAGCGCCTATCGGGGCTTATCTTTCCGTTACGGCTGAATTCAATAACATTATTCCCGTGATTTTTTCCTTTATTGTTTTGCTGTGGACTGCCGGATTTGATATTATTTATGCCTTGCAGGATGAGCAGTTTGACAAGCAATATAATTTATATTCCATTCCCTCGATGCTGGGCAAAAAACGGGCCTTGAATGTTTCCCGCCTTTTGCATCTGCTGGCAGCCGTTTTGATTTTAATCAACGGCTATTTGCTGGGGGGAAATTTTTGGTATTGGATTGCGGCGGGCGTATTTATCGGCTTGTTATACAACCAGCATCGTGTGGTGAAGGTAGATGATTTAAGCAAGGTTAATCTCGCCTTTTTTACCATGAACGGAATCGCGAGTATTGTTTTTGCTACCTTGGTGATTATATCGCTTTATCAATAGATTAGAAAGATGATTCAGGTTTTTAAGTTTGGAGGAGCATCGGTAAATTCGGCGGAAGCCATTCGCAATGTGGCGGAAATTTTATCGGCGAAAAGCAATGGCAAAACGCTAATCGTATTGTCGGCAATGGGAAAAACGACCAATGCGCTCGAACTGCTTGCCGACTCCTATTTCAACCGGATGTCGTCCACGGCCAAACTTTTCAAAGACGTACAAAACTATCATCTGGATATTTGCACGGAATTGTTTCCCGATAAGCAAACTCCTGTTTTTCAAGAGTTGAATACGCTTTTTGACGATTTGGCTTCATTGATTGCCGAGGAAGCTTCCGATGATTTTAATTTCGAATACGACCGCATTGTTTCCTATGGCGAATTGATTTCAACCCTGATTCTTTTTCATTATCTGAAAACGCGCGGCTTTTCCATCGCCTGGGCCGATGTACGCGATATGTTGGTTACCGACAGTCGTTATCGTGCCGCCAAAGTGGATTGGGAGCGTAGCCCCGTCCTTATTCGCAGGCAATGCGGGATGCTTTTTACCGACAATGATTATATCATAACCCAGGGTTTTATCGCACGCAGCCTCGAAGGCGAAAGCACTACTCTTGGCCGCGAAGGTTCCGATTTTTCGGCGGCTATTTTTGCCTTTGCCCTGGATGCCGGGAGTCTGACCATCTGGAAGGATGTGCCCGGCCTGCTGAATGCCGACCCTAAATATTTTAAACATACACAAAAGCTTGATAAAGTTTCGTTTAAAGAAACCATCGAATTGGCTTATTTCGGGGCCAGCATTATTCACCCGAAGACCATAAAACCGCTGCAGAATAAAAACATTCCGCTATATATAAAATCTTTTCTGGAACCGGATTCGGAGGGCTCGATAATTCAGGCCAATACACAAAACGACCAATTGATTCCGTCTTATATTTTTAAGCGGAACCAGGTGCTCATCAGTATTTCTCCCCGTGATTTTTCGTTTATCGCCGAGCGAAATCTGGCGGCAATTTTTGCGCGTCTGGCCAAATACGGACTTAATGTAAATCTGATGCAAAACTCGGCCATTTCGTTTTCCATTTGCATTGATGAAGGCGGTGCCGATATGATTAGTTTTATCGAGTCTTTGCAAAAAGATTTTAAGGTGCGCTACAATCGTGATATGGAATTAATTACCATTCGTCATTACAACGAGCAAATCATTGCCGACCTGATTGGCACGCGGAAAGTGTATCTGGAACAGAAAAGCCGCTCCACCGTGCAATTATTGGTACGCTAAGATTTATAATTCCCAGCCCGAAGTCAGAATATCCACAATATGAATCGTTTTGATGGGCAGCTTGTGTTGCTTGATATAGGCGTCGATATGCAGCAGGCAGGACGACTCGGTGGACACAATATATTCGGCACCGGTGGACATGGCGTTTTCTACTTTTTGTTGTGCCATCGCGGTGGAAATAGGCTCGTCTTTAACCGAAAATGTGCCCCCAAAGCCACAGCAGGTATCACTTTCGGGCATCTCCACCAATTCCAGTCCTTTCACATTGGCCAGCAAGGTGCGCACCTCGTTGGTCAGGCCGTATTCGCGTTTGGCCGAGCAACTGTCGTGTACGGTAACTTTATGCGGAAATACCGCTCCGAAATTGGTGATATGAAGATGATTAACCAGAAAATCCGAAATCTCGATAATATTAGAGCGCAATTCTTTCAGCTCGTTATGCTTGGAAGTATTGTGAAAAAGTTTCGGATAGTGGTGGCGCACCATCCCGATACACGAAGCCGATGGCCCGATTACCTTATTTCCGGTGGAAAAATCTTTGATAAACTTCTCGCCCAACTCAGCCGCTTCATCCCAATAGCCGCTATTGAAAGCCATCTGTCCGCAGCAGGTTTGGTTGGTATTATAATTTACCGTGATATCCAAACGCTCCAGTAGTTTCACCATATTGAAACCCGTATCGGGAAACAATTGGTCGATAAAACAAGGGATGAATATATCAACTTCCATTTGACGGGCGCTTAATTGGTTTTGAAGTCGTATTTAATTTGCGCCAGCTCCTGGTTCGCTTTTACAATCTTATTTTTCAAGTCGGCTTTGTAGGCCACGGTCTTATCAAATATTTCGTCATTATTGACACCCAGCATTTGCGCGGCGAGGATACCGGCGTTCAAAGCCCCGTTAATGCCCACAGTGGCCACCGGAATTCCGGGAGGCATTTGTACAATCGCCAAAAGGGCGTCCATACCGTCCAGCGAAGCTTTTATGGGAACACCGATTACCGGAATCGGAGTCATGGCAGCAATAACGCCCGGCAAATGTGCGGCCATACCTGCGCCGGCGATGATTACGCGGATACCGCGGTCGTGCGCGCCACGGGCAAATTTCTCAACCTCATCGGGTGTGCGATGGGCCGAAAGAGCGTTAATCTCAAAAGGGATTTCCAAATCGTTCAAAAATTTAGCAGCTTTTTCCATTACCGGAAGGTCCGATGTGCTGCCCATAATAATGCTAACCAAAGGCTTCATAAATATTTCAATTTAACGGTTTCGTTTGGCGCAAAAGTAAGAATAATTGCCCTATAAAGCTTAGCGGATATTACAATAATTGCATCCGTTCGGCATCCTGGCGGATAAAGATAAAAAGCAGGATGGTAAAGGCCCAAAGCGAGGAGCCGCCATAGCTGAAAAAGGGCAGCGGAATGCCGATTACGGGCAATAGTCCGAGTACCATTCCTATGTTGATGGTAAAATGGAAAAATAAAATGGAGGCTACGCCATAGCCGTAAATTTTTGCGAAGTGGGACCGCTGACGTTCGGCCACATATACAATACGGACAAGTAATATTACAAAGAGAATGACCACGGTGGCGCTGCCCAAAAAGCCCCATTCTTCACCCACGGTACAGAAAATAAAGTCGGTGCTTTGCTCGGGAACGAATTTGAATTTCGTTTGTGTCCCTTTCAGGAAACCTTTGCCTGTGGCGCCGCCCGAACCAATGGCGATTTTCGACTGATTGACATTATATCCCGCTCCATGCGGGTCGGATTCGATATTGAGGGTGATTTTAATACGCTTTTGTTGATGCGGCTGCAATTTGCCGAAGGCATAATCCACGGTAAAAATATAGCCGGAAAGAATCACGAAAATACCCAATATTTTCAGCAGATTGCTCAGATTATGCTTCATGCTGAGGTAGGCCAGGGCCAGAATGACAAATATAATACCCACCAAAATCAATTTGGACTGAAGGCCGGCCAATAGCAGAGAAAGTACGGCCAGCAAGGCGAATACAAATCCGATGATAAAAATATTTCCCGAAAGCCCCTGGCGGTAAAGCACAAAAATAAAACTGGAATACACCAGGGCGCTGCCGGTGTCATTTTGCAAGATAATCAATGCGGCGGGCAGCAGGATAATAATTCCCGCGTAGAGCGTGGCTTTCAGATTATTGGCCTTGATGCCCAGATTTCCCATATAATGCGCCAAAGCCAGAGCGGTGGCGAATTTCACAAACTCCGCGGGCTGTATGGCAAAGCTGCCTATTTGAAACCAGGATTTCGAGCCGGCGACTTCTTTCCCGAACAGCAACACAAATACCAGGGTGAGCAAAGCGAATCCATAAATCAGAAAGGCAAACTGGTTGAAAAATTTAGGGTCGATAAGGATAATGACGAAGGCGATAAGCAGGGCCGCGCCAATCCAAATCAACTGCTTGCCGTAACGCTGGCTCATATCCAAAATACTGGCGTGCTCTTGATTATACACGGCGGCATAGATATTTATCCAGCCCATAAATACCAATAAGAGGTAGATAATGACCATCACCCAGTCGATATTTTGAAATATGCCGCGTCGTTCTCTCATTATTCGTTAATCGCTTTGTTTGGCCCGTGAAAGCAGATTGCCTTCCAGCATGCGCTTTTCCAGCCATTTTCTTTTGTGGCTAATGTATCCTTTTAAATATTTTTCAATCATCAGGCTCGAAATGGGTGCCGCCCAGGTTCCGCCATAGCCTGAATTTTCTACAAAAACGGCAATGGCGATTTTCGGATTTTCGCGCGGAGCGAAGGCGATAAATACCGAGTGGTTTTCGCCGTGCGGATTTTGTGCCGTGCCGGTTTTCCCGCAAACGGTAATACTGTCGATACGCGCCAGACGTGCCGTGCCGTCGCTGACCACTTTTTCCATTCCGTCAATTACGATATCAAAAAACTTGCGCTCCACTCCCACATAATGCTTCTCGCTAAAGCGCGGGTTGAGCGAATCGGGCCTGCCGATAGCCCGCACCACATGGGGCGTAATATAATATCCCCGATTGGCGATAAATGCCGCCTGGTTAGCCATTTGCAAGGGCGTGGCCAAAATTTCGCCCTGGCCGATGGAAAGCGAAATGGTGGTAATGGCGTTCCAATGGCCCTTGCCATAATACTTATCGTAATATTCCGGCTTGGGAATATTTCCGCTTTTTTCCGACGGCAGGTCTATCCCGTATTTTACCCCGAAGCCCATTTTTGTAACATATTCGCGCCATTTGCGGAAACCTTCCTCGGGATTTGCGTAAGCGGGATTATTCAAAATGGAGCGATAAACATTACAGTAATATGCATTGCACGAGTGCTGAATGGATTCCTCCAAATCGAGCGGCGATTTATGACTGTGGCAACCTACGTGCAGGCCTTTATACGTAAATCCGCTATGACAGGGATAGCGGGTGTTGTTGTGCAAAACGCCCTCCTGTAAGCCAATCAGCGCATTGATTAATTTGAAGGTAGAGCCCGGAGGATAAGATGAAATCAGGGCGCGGTTTAACAGGGGTTTCAAGGTGTCGTTCAGCAGGATGCGGTAATTCCTGGAGCGAATGCGGCCGGTAAGCAGGTTGGGGTCGTAGGTCGGGCTGGACACCATCGCGATAATCTCGCCTGTGGCCGGCTCAATGGCGACAATGGCTCCTATTTTATTTTGCATCAATTGCTGTCCGTAAGCCTGCAATTTATAATCGATTCCGGTATAAAGATTTTTTCCGTTCTGTGCCGGAATATCAAATTTTCCGCCGCGAAACGGACCTTTTTCCTGGTTATAAACATCTCCCA
>CAYUAN010000142.1:0-20351 GCA_964442545.1 uncultured Prolixibacteraceae bacterium
TTTATGTTCATATCTTGATAAAAAATCAACCATTGATAATCTGTTTATTCCGTTCAAATTTACAAATAAATTAAGGTTTTGAGAAAAGAACTAACCGTTGAATTCAAGTAAAGATAATTCCTCCCCGTCAAAGACTGCATAGGGCTTATGCTTCACCCATTCCCCAAGGTTTATATACCGGGCATTACCGCCCAAATCGATATCCATTTTGAGATGGCGATGACCGAATATAAAATAATCATAGTGTCCTGATTGTAAACGGGCTTTACAATATTGAATCAATATTTCATTTTCTTCACCGGCAAAATGCTCATCATAATCGCCATTGGCAATCCTACTGCGACGCGAAAGAAAAGAAGCCAGTTTCAAACCCAAATCGGGATGCAGCCAACGAAAAAGCCATTGATTGAACTTGCCCGCAAAAACACGCTTTATCAATTTGTAGGCTTTATCACCGTCCCCCAATCCGTCACCATGGCCTATCAGGAAGCGTTTTCCGGAAATCGTCAGTTCCACCGGTTTGCGGTATATCCGGGCATTCAGTTCCTTTTCGAAATAATCGAACACCCACATATCGTGATTTCCAATAAAATAATGAATCTTAATCCCGGCATCGCTCAAGGCCGCCAGTTTGCCCAAGGCGCGCACATAACCCCGCGGCACCACGCGCTTATAGTCAAACCACATATCGAAAACATCACCCAGCAAATAAAGCTCGGCTGCATCGGCAGCAATAAAATCCAGCCAACGCACAAAGGCCTTTTCACGCTCCAACGAGGAAGCATAATCGGGGGCCCCGAGATGTAAATCGGAAATAAAATAAATCTTGTTTTTAGTGCTTTGGGCCATTGTTTCTACTGTTTGCGCCTTTTATTTACAAAGGGTAAAAATAGCAAGAATTTATACGCAGCACGGACCGGACATAAAATGAATGTCATTAAATATGAATATTCTTCAGAATCTTAAAGGGATTCGCCAGATCCAACCGCATCGTAAAACGGATTTTCTCGCCATACTTATCTTGCTTATTCAAATCCAGGCCGTCCTGAATATTTTGCGACCAAAGGAGCGGAAAATACACTTCAAACTTCCGGTCGATAATGCTCAATATAAAACCGGACTCCCACAAAGTTTCGGTCCCGTCACCACTGATATCCTGATCGAAGCCGATATTAAAATAGGCACGCACCAAACTAAAATGCGGCACACTTGCCCGCATATTCACTGCAAACATCCAATCGGAAACCTGGCCTAAAACGGTGGGCACATAAAAGCCTCCGTCGCTAACCAACATCTGCTGCGCCCACAAACCCGAAGATTCGCTACGCCCGAGGAAAACGCCATCGTATAAATAATCGCGCGAGCCTGAGGTTCCGGCCATTCGTAAGTTGGGCGCATAATCAGGATAGGCATTAGGCGTATTTAATAATCCCCCGAAAACACGCACATCAAAACCGCCGCTATTACTTTTCCCATACGAAAGGCGATAATTTACCTCTGCCGTTAAGCGAACAAAATCCGCATTAAACTGCGCATCCGCAATATAGGAAAACGGATTCAGCACCCGTCTGTTTTCATGGGTAAATTTCACTTGCCAAATATCATAAACCCGTGTCCCCTCCGTGGGAAAATATTGCGATGATGCCGTCATTCCGTCGGGCACCCACTTCACCCTTTCTTCTTCCACGTGCACCATACGGATATTTAAATGCTTGTACACCGAGGTTAAATTCGGTTTCCGCGATTTGAAATCGAAAATCAGCTCGGGAACCAATCGCCAGAAACTCAAGTCGAAAACCCGGTCGAAATTATCGCTATAATCCAAATGATTGTAATTATACTTGCGTCCGCTGAGCCCGATGCTCACCCGCTGCAGCTTGCCTTTGCCGTAGAAATTCCGGAACAACGAAAACGATCCGTTGATATTTTTCTGCTCAAACGAATACATCGGCATCACCATATATTGCCACTTCTTTTCAAAAACCAGACTATTGTAAAAAGCCGCACCCAGCATAAATTTATTATAGGCATTACCCCCGATAACAGGTGTCCAAAACAGGGTGGAACGGTCGTCCTTCGGCAAGGTCCAGGCAAATGTCAGACGAAACTTTTTTCGCTTTTTCAACAAGCCGGAGGTATGTACCTGGTCATTTCCGCGATAAACATCTGTCATCACTTTGTCGCCATCGATACTGATGCGGTCGTAATTTCCCTTCGGGAAACTGATTTTCCGCACTCCCGAAAAGCCGGGATACCATTGTCGGAATTTCACATCACCCGCCTCATCAAGGCCCGTCAGGGTGAAAGGCGATGAGATTTTACCCTTATTGCGAACATTTACCTGCACGCTATCCGATTCTTTTTGCTTTTTCAGGCCGGTAATTTTATAGTCCAATACTTTATTGGAGTTGATTAAATCATCAAACAACCAACTTAAATCCTCACCGGTTTCCCGCTCCCAAAAGGCCTTCATATCTTCGGGCAAAGGGTGTTTGTATTTCCATTGATCAAAAAATTTACGCATCGTGATCCGCGCCTTTTTCTCGCCCAGATAGGCCTGTAAATAGCGCATTATCAAACCCGTTTTTTGATATACGGTAATGCCGTAATTCATGGGTGTAAAGTCCTGGGCGGGCAGTGCCAGCGACTGGTTCAGGTTTCGCCGCCACTGAAACAGATTGGCAAAATAATAGGAGTACATACTCCCGTAATCATTGGCGTGAAACAGATTCAATCCGCCAATCTCGTCCGACAAACGGGCATGCGGATAATATTTATCCATATACAAAGACTCGATATAGGTATTCAGGCCCTCGTCCATCCAGGGGTGTGCGCGCTCGTTAAAACCCAGCATACCGTAAAACCAGTTATGCCCCACTTCGTGCATAATCACATTATCCAACGATTTGGCATCGCCCGAATAACCGATAATCGTAATATTGGGATATTCCATCCCCGCGCCCGCGCTCAATGTTCCCTGCACAGCCGTTACCTGATTGTAAGGATACTCGCCCACCTGCTGCGAATAAAACTTAATGGAGCGCTTGAGGTAGGTGCTGCTCTTTGTCCAAATATCTGTTTCTTCGTTGGTGAACATCGCCCAGGTGGTTACTTTATGCCCCGAAGGCAATTCCACCTCCTCTTTTAATACATGGTAGCGCTTATCGGCAAACCAGGCAAAATCGTGGACTTTTTCCTGATGATAATGCAGGGTTTTCAGCACAGTGTCCGATTCCGGAAAACTTAAATCAACACTGTAGCGACTCTTTCGCCGGGTAACTTCCGCGATGGAATCCAGCCACTGCTCCTCTGCCGGACAGTTGACCAAATCGCCGGTGGCCCCGACAACATAATTGCGCGGCAAGGTGATATACACATCAAAACTGCCGAATTCCGAATAAAACTCCCCTTGGTTCAAATAAGGGATTGCATTCCATCCTGTACGATCATATACAGCCGGCTTGGGATACCATTGGGTAATTTGATAGGATTGGCCGCTATGCCCCAAACGGGAAAAATCCGATGACGGAATTTTCACATAAAAAGGCGTGGAAATCATTACCGTATCGCCCGGTTTTAAGGCTTTGTTCAAATAGATTGTAGCAATATCAATGGTATCGGTATTCTGTTCCCATTTCAATGTCCCTGCGCTATCACGAAAATCCAGACTGTCGATATAGCCGCGGTCTTGTTCCGAAGCATAATACAAGGCTTTGTCGCCCATATCCAGCATCTGTTGGCATAAGATCGTGCTACTGTTTTTATAGGCGTTGGGCCAAAGATGAAACTTAATGAATGTCAGTTCATCGGGAGAATGATTGATGTACTGTATCCGGATTTGCCCGTGTAAGCTATGGGCGGTGTCGTCCAGACTGACGTGGATTTCGTAATTCACCTCCTGTTGCCAATATGCCTCTTGCGCCCGAGCCGGTGCATAAAACAAAGAAAAGATTGTCAGGATAAAAATGTATTTCATAAAAATTTTATAAGTTTTGCTCAATAATCGCGGCCAAATTATCCCATTCGGGGTCTTTTGCCAATACCTTTCGATTGGCATCGAGCACAAATACGCGCGGCAACTTTTCCTCCGCATTCAGCATTTGCTTTTCGCGCGGATAGCCGATTACATTAATCCAGTCCCAATGATTCATATGGCAATAATTTGTCCAGGCAAGCTTGTCGGTATCAAAAGAAATCGCGAAAATTTCCAGCCCTTCGGCGTGATACTTTCGGTACAGCTTTTTAAGCTTTTCGTTCAAATCCCAACTGGGTTTATCCGTGGATGCCCAGGCCGTAACAATACACACCTTAGCCTTGCAGCGTGTCAAATACCGGGGTTTATTATCTATATCGTAGAGGATGATTTCCGGGAAAACCTTGCCCGGCTCCAAAACCGCCTCCCGTTCACGTTTCAGCTCGTCGGCCTTCTTTAAATCCAATACCTTTTGATGCAGTTTTATCGCATGCGAACTATTGGGATATTTATGAATCAGCGAATCCGAAACCAGATTAAACAAATCGGAATCATATTTATATTCCAAAATACTGTTCCGGCCAAATGTACTATACAAAGCCAGTAGCGCACTTAATGAGGATGGTTCTTCCTTTATAAAAGAGCGCACATCTTCGTAAACCGAAACCTGGTTAACCTTCAGCAGGGAATCCACTTTGGCGCGCAGGGTATTCAAATCCAGCGAATCAGGATTATCCCGATACTCCGAATATAAATCGGTTACCACATCCATGTGACTGTTAATGATTTGTGTCAATTTCCGCACCCGCTCGGAACCGGGAGAATTCGCCACTTGATAATCATGATTCAGATTCGGCAAATCACCCCCCAAATCAATATGCTCACCGGGCTTTACCAGCAAGGTAACAGCTTGGTTAAAATGATCGGAACGAACCACATAAAATTGCGGATTTTCACTGGGAACAAACTTAAAGCGGAAATAACCATTTTCATCAATTACCGTGGAATCTACTTTGGTCAGCTCCTCGGCATTTAACTCCAGCAAAAATATCGGCTCATTGCTGCTTTTGGTAAAATGTCCCTCAATTTGTACCTGATCAGCATCATTATTTGAAGAATTGTTACATGCTGATAAAAGCATGATTAAGATTGTAAAAATCGCGAATATTCTCATCCTCAAAATATTTTTATTTCGTTTGATTAACGAGCAAAGATAGCAATATTGCCCAATAGCGTCCTGCCATATTTCAAAGCGGAACAGCGCATATCGTGCGACAAAAAATAGTGTACATTTGTATATCAAACAGACGAACGACTGCATTGAGACGAATTACTGCGAACATACTATATTTAATTATTCTAACGGGCTTTCTAACGTCTTGTTTTCCAACGAGGCAATTGAAAGACGACCAACGTATGCTGCTTAGCAATTCGTACCGTATAAAAGACGGCCGTATAAAGCAAAGTGACATTTCTTCTTTTTACCTGCAGAAACCAAATAAACGGGTTCTGGGAGTCAGGATTTATGCCCACGCCTACAATTTCGGCACCCTGTTTCGCGACAGCAGCTGGATGAACCGGCTTTTTACCGAAACCATCGGTGAACCGCCCGTGATTTATGATTCGACCATGGTGGACAAGACTTTTGCGAATATCCGCCAACATCTGGAAAATATGGGTTATTTTGATGTGGAACTGAAGGCGCGGATTACCGAATATCCAAAAATGAAAGCCCTAAAAGTTACCTACCTGATTTATCCCCACGAACCCTACCGAATCGGAAACATAAAATTGGATATTAAAGACCCTGAATTACGTGCCTATGCAATGATTAACTTCAATAAACGAATTATTCATGAAGGGGACATTTTTTCGGTCGAAGACCTGAAACTGGAACGGGAACGATTAGTCAACTCTTTGCAAAACGCAGGATATTATTATTTCAATAAAGAGCAAGTTTTAGTAGAGGCGGATTCAAATAATGGGAACCACCGGATTGACTTAAATATCAAACTGCTGCCCATGAAAGTGCGTTCATCGGAAAATCCCGACTCGATTATTGAACGGAAAAACCGTCGCTATCGTTTACGAAATATCTACATATATCCCGAAATGAATGAAATGAGTGAGGATTTGCCGACCGACACTACCATTATTGTTTATTCACAAGACAAGCATAAAGAAAACAGATATATTTTTATTCATAAAAAAGACTTTGTAATTAATCCCAAAGTGATTTTGAATGCCCTGTTTATAAAACCAAATAATTTTTACAAAAAATCAGACTTTAACGAAACCTACCGCGCCCTCAGCTCACTGAATGTGTATAGATTTATTAATATTAAGGTGTCTGACGTGTCGGAAGATACCGCCCAATACGGGCAATTGGATTGTATTGTTCAGCTTTCCCGTTCCCCACGTTTTGATATCTCAACCGATACCCAACTGAAAAATACCGGTGGCGATTTAGGTATTGAGCAAGGTTTCGGATTTACCAACCGAAATACTTTTAAGAATGCCGAGATTCTGAAAGTGGGCTTGCGTGGGGCTTTAGAGGTACAATCGGCGACCAATGTACAAAATCCGGAACCTATTCTTAAGATATTCAATACATTTGAAGCAGGTATTAACGTAAGTCTGGAATTACCCCGATTCCTGGCGCCGATTCGACGGGAGCGTTTTTCTCGCTATTTCAAACCTAAAACCCGGATTAAAATCGGTTATAACTTTCAGAAACGACCCGATTATACGCGAACGATTGTGGATATAAACTTCGGTTATTTCTGGCAGCCCTCCTATAAAACCAATCATTTGCTCAACCCGATTGAGATTAGCGGCGTAAAAATTTATCCCGAACCCGAATTTCAGGATATCATTGACAAATACAACGATCCGCGAATCAAATATTCCTATCAGGATCACCTGGTGCTTGGAATGAGTTACGCATTTATATTTCATGAGCGCATCGGGCGGCAACGCAAACCCTATCATTATTTCTTTGGTAAATTTGAGCTGGGCGGACTGCCTTACTCTTGGTTTAGCACCTGGTTTGGCAATGAAAAAGACTCCTTGGGACAACATTGGGTAGGCGGCTTACCTTATACACAATTCTTTCGTTTAGAGGCCGACTACCGCTATTATTTGCCTTCGTGGAGTACGGATATTATCAATGTTTTCCGGGCAAACTTCGGTATCGGTGTGCCTATGGGCGGTTCGGTTACCGTTCCTTTTGAAAAGAGTTTTTACATTGGCGGGGCCAACAGTTTGCGTGCCTGGGTATTGGGGACCCTTGGGCCGGGAGCACATAAATCATCCGGGAAAACATTTGAGATGACCGGAGATATGAAAATCGAGTTTAACTATGAACTGCGGTTCGGCCTGGGGGGCGATTTTGAAGGAGCTTTCTTTGTGGATGCCGGAAACATCTGGCTGCTTAAAGAAAGTAAGGAATTGCCCAACGGGGTTTTTCATTTCGACACTTTTATCCCGCAGTTTGCCGCGGACTTCGGAGTCGGCATTCGCTATGATATCAGCTTCCTGGTAATCCGTTTTGACGTGGCGCTCCCGATGTATCAACCCTACCGCAATCCCGGTGATCGCTGGTCGGTAAGTAATGAGAATAGCAAAGTTATTGCCGGATGGAATTTCGCTATCGGTTATCCTTTCTAAAAATATTTTTATGAGTCTGTTTTCGGAAGTCCTGTATCAAAAACTTAAACAGCGTTTCGGCTTTGCCCCTACTCCGAAACAGGACGTGCTGTTGCAAATGCTGGCCCGTTTTATCGAAACGGACAGCGAACGGCCGCTGTTTATTTTGAAGGGTTATGCCGGAACGGGAAAAACATCGCTGGTATCGGCCCTGGTGAAAACCTTGCGCGAGGACAAGAAGTTTTTCCGTTTGATGGCTCCTACGGGAAGGGCGGCGAAAGTGCTTAGCCAATATTCGGGCTATCATGCTTCCACCATTCACCGCAGCATCTACTTCGCGCGCACGGCCACAGGCGGAAATCTGATTTTGCAACTGCAGAAAAACAAATTGCAAAACGCCCTGTTTATCGTGGACGAGGCCTCGATGATTTCCGGTGATACCGCGGCGGACAAAAGCGGAGGGCGTAATCTGCTCTACGACCTGATGGAATATGTGTATTCGGGCAAAAACTGCAAACTGATTTTTGTGGGCGATACGGCTCAGTTGCCGCCCGTCGGATTGAATCTGAGTCCTGCCCTGGATAAAAAATATTTGCAGGCGGCCTTTCATCTGAATATCACCGAATACCAACTGACCGAGGTGGTACGGCAGGAACGCGAATCGGGTATCTTGGCCAATGCCACCAGACTGCGCGAGAAAATAAGCAGCGATAACACCCTGCTGCCCTTTTTCGATTTGTACGGCTATAAAGATATTGTCAACCTGCCGGGCATCGAGTTGCTGGACGAGCTGGTCAGTTCCTACGATTTTCTGGGATTTGAAAATACGGCCATCATTACACGTTCCAACAAAAGGGCCAACCAATACAACCGTGAGATCCGAAACCGTATTTTGTTTCGCGAAGAAGAAATCAGCAGCGGCGATTTGCTGATGGTGGTTAAGAACAACTACTTCTGGCTGGAGGAAGATTCGGAAGCGGGCTTTTTGGCAAACGGTGATATGATTGAGGTAATGAAGGTGGTCCGGCGAGAGGAGTTGTACGGTTTTCAATTTGCCGACATCATTGCCCGCCTGGTGGATTACCCCGATGAAAAAGAAGTAGAGGTAAAAATAATGCTGGATGCACTATTCACCGACGGCCCCGCCCTGAGCCGCGAGGACAACAACCGCCTGTTCAATGAGGTAATGCTGGACTATGAGGATATTCCCGAGCGCAGAAAAAAACTGGAGAAATTACGCAGTAATCCGTATTTCAATGCTTTACAGGTGAAATTCGCCTACGCCCTCACCTGCCACAAAACACAAGGCGGACAATGGCAGCAGGTTTTTATCGACCAGGGATTTATTAAAGAAGATATGCTCGACCGGGAATATATGCGCTGGCTTTATACCGCCATCACGCGGGCCACGAAAAAGGTGTTCCTGATAAACTTTCCGGAATCGTTTGTGGAAGAAGTTTAGGCCGGGAATAAATTCCCCGCAAACATTTATTTCTGCTCCTGCCAATTGGTCAAGCGCGAAGTAATGCTGATTTGTTGCTCTTTGTAGCGAAAAATACCGGCACGCTCTTCGGTAAAGGCGGCGGAATAACCGAATATGCCACGATATTCTTCCGGGTCTTCGCCCATTGCTTCCAGCTGGCGCAAATAGGCCGCCACCGATTTGGATTCAATCAGAAAAATCTCCTCATCCGGATTTACCGAAGGACTGTGTTTGCGCGTGCGGTCGTGCTTAAACATCAGTATGCGTCGGCCGTCAGCCGTCAAACCCACCACACGGAAATTCATACTCTTGCCCACAGCGGGCAAATTAAACACATTACGGTCGGTGGCGATAAAGGGTAATTGGTGTTTTGCTCTGAAATCCTTTAAAAATTCCGCCTTGTTTTCTGCCTTAATCAAAGCATCTTTAAATTCCGTGCCCTGCAAATAACCAAAACATTTTTCCTCAACCATTTCCTGCACCGAGCGGGCATTGGGGGCAAAATTGAAACGGTTTTCACGGAAGCCTTTCACCGTAAAAGTATAATACGGAATCACCCCGGCATCATTCAGCATTTGGCGCAGGCGGGCGGCATAAGCACGGCGGGAAGCCGCAGCCGTAAACACCTGCTGATTAACCAAGAGCCAACCTGTGGCATTCAGCCGTTTAAGCGCAGCTAAAGCATCAGGAGTCAGTTCCATCGGACTTTCAAAATGCATCTGAATCACCAGCTCCTCGACCCCGGCCTTCAAGGCCTCTGCCCGGAAGGCTTTCAGCATTTGTACCAACGTATCATCAATGCGTTGCGGCAAATAAACCGGCAAACGGGTTCCGATGCGTATCCGTTGAATTTCCGCATATTTTTTGCCTTCGGCACGGAGTTTATTGGCTGCCTTTTTCCGACGGGCCATCGCCAAAACGGCATCCAGAATATTTTGCAGACTGGTGGTGGAACTCATCAAAGCATCGCCGCCGGTAATCAGTATATCACGCAATTGCGTATCCTGCTCAAAATAGTCCATCAGCTGACGCAAACGTACGGGCCAGCTTGCATTGGGCTTTAACTTATCCAGATTAAAATTCAAATTACCCCGCTGAAAATCGTACATCCGCTGGCAGCTCACACATAATCCGCCACAGGCACGTCCCATACTGTCGGGGATAAAAATGGCCACCTCGGGATAACGGCGATGGATATTCCGGCTGTTTGGCAACAACCAACCGGCGGCATTGGGTTTTCCCGCCTCCACTTTATCCTCCTTTTCCCAGGCACTGATACGCCCGAATTCCTGCACCAAATCATCGCTGTAGAAAATATAATCGCGGATGGTTTTGTCGGCAAAAGCCAAATGCTCGGGCGGGCGAACCAAAACCAAGGACAAATAATACGGATTCACAAAAAACGGAATGCCCTTTTGCCGTGCTTTTTCAAACAGTTTCATTTGCTTATCAGGCAAGCTGTAATCCAACATTTCGTTCAGCAATTCCGGTTTGCGCACGGCATAGCGCAAATGAAAACGATAGTCGTTCCACCACTCCGAAACTTTATCATATTTCTCCTGCCGGCTTAAGCCCTCCTCAAAACGATAGCGCGAAGTCGCCCTTGCATTTTGTTCGATTTCACGAATTAAAATATTGATAATACGCTCCTTGTTTTGTTGGCGCAGTGCGACAATCTCTTCTTGCAAACCATCGGGATGACGCTGCATCCATTTTTCCAACTTCGCCTTGTCGGGCTTTTCTACTTGATCCCGATTATCCAATTGGGCAAATAAATGTATTAAATCAAGCACAAAATCGGGATGTACCATTTGCTTGCCTTCACGGGCGGCCTGCCACAAATGGTAAAAAACCGAATTGGTACAATACATCGCCGGCGCCCCTCCCGAATAAATATCTTTTCCCTCAAACTTAAGATAATCGTGTAAACGGAGCAAAGCCAAATCCGGCCATTGCAATCTCCGGAAATTTTCGTGGCTGTCTGCCGCCAAATAGGCCTGCAGAGCCGGTGTATTGGCGATACGATCGTGAACAACACGCCACAGACGTTGCACAAATTCTTCATAGCCGGCACTATCCTCGAGCATGTTTTTCAGCCATTTATTTTCCTCAAATAATTTGTGCAACAAGCCCGAAAGCTGCACGGATAAAGGACGGAAAACAGTATTTTCTCTAAACGACATAAAAAAATTACGATTTGCTTAATTAACGGTTGCTGCAAAATATTGGAGCTCACGCAAAAACACGAAAAAGCCAAAAGGGATACAAATTTAGCAAAAAATTACGTAAAAATAGGTGCCGGTGTTTGACAATTCGAAAAAAACACTACTTTTGCAGTCCGAAAAATTTTTTAACTAAAATTAGAAACAGAGAGATGTACGCAATCGTAGAAATCGCCGGTCAACAGTTTAAGGTTGAAAAAGATCAGCAGATCTTTGTACACCGTTTAGAAGGCGAAGAAGGCGCAAACCTGGAGTTCGACAAAGTGCTCTTAATTGAGGACGGAAAGAACGTGAAGGTTGGAACACCTGTTGTTGAAGGTGCCAAAGTTTCCGCAAAAATCCTATCTCACCTTAAGGGAGATAAAGTGATTGTTTTCAAGAAGAAACGCCGTAAGGGCTACAAAAAGAAGAATGGTCATCGCCAGTATCTGACGAAGATCAGCATTGAAAACATTACAGCTTAATTAACCGAATTAGAAACCATTAAAATTTTTCATTATGGCTCATAAAAAAGGTGCAGGTAGTTCAAGAAACGGTCGTGAATCGGAAAGTAAACGCTTAGGCGTGAAGATTTACGGAGGACAAGCAGTACGCGCGGGTAGCATTATCGTTCGTCAGCGCGGAACCAAACATCATCCTGCCACAAACGTGGGAATGGGTAAAGACCATACGCTTTATGCTTTGGTTGACGGTGTTGTTGAATTCCGTAAAAGAAGAGATAACCGTTCGTTTGTTTCCGTAGTGGCTTTTGAAGATAAGCAAGAGACTGCGGCTAACTAGTGCACGTAAAATACAGGAAAGAATTGAGGCTGTTCTCCTTGAGAGAGCGGCCTTTTTCTATTTAAAATATCCCGGAAATTTTTGATTTTTAAGCTGAGTTGTTAATTCAGGCGCTTTGGAATTTTCTTAAAGCGCAAACGCAGTACTCCAAAGATGGCTTCTTTGAAAATACTGCCGCTCATTTTTGATTCGCCCTGGGTGCGGTCGGTAAAGATAATCGGCACCTCCACTACTTTAAATCCCATTTTAACAGCGGTATATTTCATTTCTATTTGGAAGGCATAGCCGACAAATTTAATCTTATTCAAATCGAGCTGCCGCAAAACATCGGCGCGGTAACACATAAATCCGGCGGTAGTATCGCGAATGCTAAGCCCGGTTACCATACGCACATAAGCCGAAGCATAATACGACATCAGCACCCGGCCCATGGGCCAGTTCACCACATTTACCCCGGTAATATAGCGGGAGCCGATAGCCACATCATTTCCCTCCTCGGCTACGGCCTTGTACAGGCGAATCAGGTCTTCGGGATTGTGCGAAAAATCGGCATCCATCTCAAATACATATTCGTAGCCCTGTTCCAAAGCCCACTTAAAACCATGAATATAAGCAGTACCCAAACCCAGCTTACCTTTTCGTTCCTGGATAAATAAACGTTCGGGGAATTCCGACATCAGGCGCTTTACAATATCTGCCGTGCCATCCGGTGAGTTATCCTCAACCACCAACACATTAAACTCCTTGTCCAATGAAAACACCTTACGGAGAATGGCTTCGATATTTTCTTTTTCGTTATAAGTCGGTATGATTACTATGCTGTCCGTCACGTCATTTTGTATTTAGTTAGTGCAAAAATACGGTATTTATCCATATTAAATATCAAGTCATTACAATTATTTTCCTTCGGGATAATACTGTTCGAAAAACTGCCGGTAGCCCACCAAATCACGGCTTTTATACAAGCGACGATAGTTGCTGTCGGAAATAATAAAGTAGTTTCCACCCACCCGTTTAATCATTCCGTATAAAACCGTATTACGCCGGATGGTTTTGAAATAATCCATCGCCGCCTTTTCATTGGGGAAGCTGCTTACCGAAATCAAAATCATATTCTCGTTTATCGGCAGCGAGCTGACCTTCAAATTATTTAAGGCAAAATACTTACGATTGTGGTCCGAAATACGATTCGACAGTTCTCTGATTTTTACATTTCGCTGATCGGCCAGCACCATAAACATATGAGACTCGTCGGGATTATACACATAAATGGTCTTGGGCTTATTATCCGGCTCCTGGTCTCCGCCCGATTGTGCCACTTGCGGCTGCGCACGCTCATTCAGACGTTTTATCATTGCTTCGGCCACGGGTTCCACCTCGCTTTTCGGGAAGCTGTCCACCACCACTTGCAAGGCCTCGATAAATTTGCTCGTATCCGCGCTTATCTTTCCTGTGGACATGGCATTCAGCATTTCAAACTTTGCCGACAACTCATAATCAGAATTATAAAATTTGCGGGCAATTTTGCAATTCTTAGCCACCGATTTATATTGGCCGTTTTGGTACAACTGATAGGTCTTTTTATAAAAATCCTTTGCCCGGTTCGCTTCTTCTTCCAACTTCTTGAAATAATTGGGATCATTCAGGATTTTTGCATAATCGCTATCAGGATATTCCTTAATCAGCATCTTCTTATAACGCTTGGCCTCGCTGGTAATTCCTTGCTGATGATAAATCTGATACAAATAATAATAGGCCTCCGGAGTATGCTCCCCTTTCGGGTAACGGTCAATCAATTTCTCAAAAGCATTGGCGGCTTCATCCAAATTGTGCAACTTTTCCTTATAAATAACTCCCAAATTAAACAAAGCGTCCTGGATTTTAAGATTGGATGCTTCCATGGCCTTTTCCGTTAGGGGAATATCAGCCAGATAGTACTCCCGCGAATAACGATCGCTCTGTGCTTTACGCAGACTGTCCGAAACCGCGCCGTCGCCTTCCTCATCTGCCACATCTGCCTCGGCATCACCACCCATACTTACTTTATTACTCAATCGCCAATTATCCTCCAGCTTGCGTTTGCCCCATTTGGTAATAAATTCCGTCCGCCCGGAACTTACCGAAGCCGGATTATAGAAATACCATTTATTGGCTCCTTTGCCCGTTACCGAGCGCGGCCCCTGACGGTTGGTTTCCAAAAACTGCAAATTCTCCTGCCGCTCACGTTCCGCTTTACGCTCCGCTTCTTCCCGCTCTTTTATGTCGCGAATCATATTATCGATATAGCGGTTTCGCTTTGATTGCGGCATAGCCGCCAAATCTTGCAAACTGTCTTGTCGCTGCACTTCCAGAAGATTGGTTACCAATTCTGTCAGTATATCTTTCCGCTGTTTTATTTCATTATAATCGGGGTAATCCTTTGGCAAAAACATTACCGTACTATCATAATAGGCTTGGGCGTTTTCGTATTGTTTTTTATCAAAATAGATATTCGCCAGCTCCATGGCCGAAAAAGCCTTTTGTTTATCATTATTGGTACTGGTTTCCACCGATTTTTTCAAATAGTTAATCGCTTGTCCGGTATGTTTCCCTTTTAGGGCGATTTGCGCCAAGGCATAATAAATCTGGTCCTGATATTCCTTATTTTTTACATCCTTGAGCATTTTCTCCAAATGCTTGATTACCACCGACGGATCGCCGCCGGTATAGCATTGCGCCATACGAATGCGCGCATTGAAATCCATTTCATATTCCGGATTATTCTTCAGCACCTTGGCATAATATTTTGACGCCGATTTACATTTCTTTTGCTCCTGATTCAATTGCCCCAAAATAAACAACAAACGCGCCCGGGTCTTCTTTTTCCGGACACGGTCTATGGCTTGCTTCAGATAAGGAATGGCCGCCTCATAGTTTTTTGCCTTGATATACACATCGGCATAAACCATCGGCAGCATGATGTACACCTCCTTGGAAGTTTTCCCTTGGGCCACACGATTTTTAATACCGTCCAGATTGGAAATGGCATCATCATAATCACCCTGGATCGCCTGCACCCGTGCAATCCACATCAATGCGTCGTATTTTACTTCCTCCTTGGGATATTGTGTGGCAATATATTGGAAAACCTGCTTTGCCAAATCGTATTCATGCTTGTAAAAGCGTGCCTGACCCACCATCAGATAACTGTAGTACACCCATTTCACCTCCTCCTTTTTACCGAAATACATAGAATGCTTGTGAATAACGATGGACGCCTTCAGCATCGCGCGGTCGAGTTTGCTGTAAGCCGATTTCACCTGCTCATCAGTGCCCAGTTGGAACACATCAAGCACCTGGGTATAATCGTCCTTGTTTTGGTCTTCAATATCCGCGATGGCCTCTTTCAGACTCACCTGGCCATTGTAATAGGCATTATAATGGGCCGTGAGATTATGATATACACGCCGGTTCCACTTGTTCTTTTTGGTCGAACAAGAAGGCGTCAAAAACAAAAGCATTCCCGCAAGAATGATCAGGGTGTATATCCGTCGAATTTTCAATTGATTATTCTTAGTATTTTACCATGGTGTGTACTAAACACAAAAAAGGCAAAAATATTTCATTTTTACGTGAAAAAGAAAGAAAGATTTTAGCGACAGGCAATATCTGCACTAATCAACTAAATTCCACGGGCTAAAGGATTGAAATTTGCCACGGTCTTTGCTTATCACCCCTGCCGGCAGCATCTGATACGAAAGATTTAGAATAAGCATCGATAAATCAAGCAAAAAGACAAGCTTTGGCGGGAATAAATATTAAAAATGCCACCCTCATTTTTCTTTATTTTAATTTAAAATAATTTATATCTTTGCAGCCCTGTTTTTCAGGGTCCTAATGCGGATGTGGCGTAATTGGTAGCCGCGCTAGACTTAGGATCTAGTGCCGAAAGGCGTGGGGGTTCGAGTCCCTTCATCCGCACCAGATAGCACCCAACACGGGTGCTTTTATTTTATTGAACGCAAAAGTGCATAATTTCAAAATTGAATAAATGAAGATTACACAAGAAGCAAACGGAGATTTAACCACGCTGGTAACCTTGCAGGTTGAAGAAGGCGATTATAGCGATCAGGTAAAAAAAACCTTGAACCGCTATCGCAAAGAAGCTAACATTCCCGGTTTCCGTCCGGGCAAAGTACCGTTTGGTATGGTGAAAAAAATGTATGGCGAGGCAGTAACGGCCGATGTAGTAAGCAATTTGATCGGCGAAGAACTGGATAAGTATATTCGCGAGGAGAAACTGGACATCCTGGGACAGCCTTTACCCAATACCGAAAAGCAAAAGCCGGTGGATTTCAAAAATGAAACCGAATTTACTTTTTACTACGATTTGGGCATTAAGCCGGAAATCAATCTGGAGCTGAATGATAAAATCAAAGTAACACGTTACGAAATCAAAGTTGATGACGATACCGTTGATAAGTATCTGGAAGATATCCGCCTGCGTTTTGGAGAGCAATCGAATCCCGACGAAGTTGCCGACGGCGATTTGGTGATGGGAACCATTACCCAATTGGATGACGAAGGAAATGCTTTGGAAGGCGGCATCGTGAAAGATTTGTCGATTGACCTGAAAAAAATCAAGCTGAAGACCATCAAGAATAAATTCATCGGGAAGAAAAAAGGCGCCAAAGTAGTTTTCAATATAAAGAAAGCGTTCAAGGATGATGTGGAAGTAGCTTCGCTCCTGGGCATCACTCGCGAGGAGGCAGAAAAGATGGAATCTGATTTCCAACTGGAGATTAAAGATATCAGCCGCATTACCCCTGCCGAATTGAATGAGGAATTGTTCAAAAAGGTGTATGAGCACGATGATATCAAAACGGAAGAAGAATTGCGTGAGCGCATTCGCCGTGATGTGGAAGAGTCGTTCAAAGCCGAAGGCGACCGCAAGTTTTATTCGGATGTAACAAAGGAACTGATAAAAAAGACTGACCTGAAGTTGCCGGATGAGTTTCTGAAGCGTTGGATTATCGAATCCAATATGCGCGAGTCGGAAGACAAGCGAATTTCGCCCGAAGAGCTGAACGCCCAGTACGATTCCTACCGCGACACCCTGCGTTGGCAGTTGATTGAGGAATATCTGGTAAAACAAAACGAATTATTTGTAACGGAAGAAGAAATTCGCAATCGTGTGAAAGAGATTCTCGGATTGCAGGCCTTTGGCGGTGATATGGGCGCGAATGAAGAAGTGCTGAATCAGGTTACCGACTCGGTAATGCAAAATCAGGAGGAAGTGCGCCGCGTTTCCGACCAGATTATCGAGCAAAAGATGACCAAACTTTTCCATGACAAAATCAAAGTAGCCAATAAGAAAATCTCTTATGATGATTTTGTAAAAATGGTAAATGAGGAAATGGTTGCCAATGCGGCAAAAGCCTAAAAGTTCAAATAATTTCTTTTGACAGAAATATCCGAAAAGCTGTAGTTTGTACTGCAGCTTTTTGTTTTTTAAAGCGGTTTCCGGCAAGCCGCAAATTTGTATCTTTGCCTTAATTCAATTTCGGAAAACACAAAAACAAATGAATATGAATAATAACGAATTTCGTAAATATGCCACCGGGCATTTGGGCATCAGCAGCCTGACACTGGACCGCTATAATTCTATCGCGGGAAACTATATTTCACCTACCATTATCGAAGAGCGACAATTGAATATCGCCACTATGGATGTATTCTCTCGTTTGATGATGGACCGCATCATCTTTTTGGGCGTGCCCATTGACGATTATGTGGCAAATATTATCCAGGCGCAACTGCTTTTTCTCGAATCGGTTGACGCGCAAAAGGATATTCAAATTTACCTGAACACTCCGGGCGGTTCGGTTTATGCCGGGCTGGGCATTTACGATACGATGCAATATATCGCCCCTGATGTGGCAACCATTTGTACCGGAATGGCCGCTTCGATGGGTGCCGTACTGCTTTGTGCCGGAACCAAGGGAAAACGCACGGCCCTGCCCCACTCACGCGTATTGATTCACCAGCCGATGGGCGGTGCTTCGGGCCAGGCCTCGGATATCGAGATTACTGCCAACGAGATTAAGAAATTAAAACAGGAATTGTACGAAATAATCGCCAAACATTCCAACCGCACTTATAAGCAAATATGGAAAGATGCCGACCGTGACTTCTGGATGACGTCCGAAGAGGCCAAAGATTACGGTATGATTGATGAAATTTTGGTGCGTAAATAAACGATTGTAGATAATGGCAAAACGACAACAGGAAGACCATTGCTCCTTTTGCGGCCGCGGCCGTAGCGAGGTGAGCATCCTTATCAGTGGAGTGGACGGGCATATCTGCGAGCATTGCATTGTGCAGGCCGAGGAGATTATGCGGGAGGAACTGCGTGCAAATAAATCGAAGCACGGTGAGGTGAAACTGCGGAAACCTATGGAGATTAAGCAACTACTGGACGAATATGTTATCGGCAGGAAGAAGCCAAACAGGTAATTTCCGTGGCGGTGTACAATCACTATAAACGAATCAATTACAATTTGATGCACCGTGATAAGGATGAAATTGAGATTGAAAAATCCAATATCCTGATGGTGGGGGAAACCGGAACGGGCAAAACCCTGATGGCACGCACCATCGCCAAGATGCTGGAAGTGCCCTTCTGCATTGCCGATGCCACAGTGCTGACCGAGGCCGGATATGTGGGCGAAGATGTGGAAAATGTGTTGGTGCGCCTGTTGCAAGCCGCCGATTATGATGTGGAAGCGGCCGAGCGCGGTATTGTCTTTATTGACGAGATTGATAAAATCGCCCGCAAAAGCGATAATCCGTCCATCACGCGTGATGTTTCGGGCGAGGGGGTACAACAGGCCTTGCTGAAACTTCTGGAAGGTGCGGTGGTAAATGTTCCGCCGCAAGGCGGACGTAAACATCCCGAGCAAAAGATGATTCAGGTGAATACACAAAATATCCTGTTTATCTGCGGCGGGGCTTTCGATGGTATTGATCGTAAGATTGCCAACCGGCTGAACACAAATATTATCGGATACAACAAAAAGGAGCTGGATGCCATCGACCACAACAACCTGCTGCAATACGTTGCCCCGCAGGATGTGCGCAGTTTCGGGCTGATTCCGGAAATTGTGGGCCGTTTGCCGGTGCTGACTTATTTGCACCCGCTGACCAAGGAAACCCTGATTCGTATTCTGAAAGAACCGAAAAACGCCCTCTCGAAACAGTTTCATAAACTCTTCGAGATGGACAATATAAAGATTGAATTTACCGAAGATGCCTACGAACGCATTGTGGACAAGGCCATTGAGTTTAAGCTCGGTGCCCGCGGATTGCGTTCCATTGTGGAGGCCGTGCTGACTGAAGCCATGTTTACATTGCCTTCGGAAAAGAAAGTGAAAAAGCTGGTCGTGGATGCCAAGTATGTTGACCGCCAGCTGGCCAAAAGCAATCTCTCGAAATTGAAGTCTGCTTAATAATACAAAGCAAACCCGGAGAATTGGTATAATCTTTGGTAAAATGCGACCGGATATTTTAATATTCAGCTATGCGTAAATTACTGATTTTTATACCAATTCTTTTTTTTGCCGTCCTCGCCAGAGGGCAAGCGCAAGACTTAGGTATTTTAAATTACGCTGTTGTTTTGAATCAGGACACCGTTCCCAATATTTACCTAAAGCCGGTGTATATCGTGGATTATAAAAAATTTCCCAGCGAAAAGGCCCGGATTAAATATACCCGTTTGGTAAAATACGTAAAGATTGTATATCCCTATGCCAAGCTTGCAGGCCAAAAGCTGCAGGAATACGATAAGCAATTACGGGCCGCAAAAAACGACCGGGAGCGTAAAAAGCTGATGAAAAAAGCCGAAAAGGAAATCCGGGATGAGTATGAAGGCCGTTTGCGTAAACTGACGCGCGGACAAGGGCGGATTTTGGTAAAACTGCTTTATCGCGAAACCCACAACTCGGCCTATGACCTGCTGAAAGAATTACGGGGAACCGTTTCGGCAGCGCTATGGCAGGGCGTGGGAAAGCTCTTTGGTTATAATCTGAAAGTCGGTTACGACCCTGCGCATAATAATGCCGACCGGCAAATTGAGCAGATTGTGCGTTTGATTGAAAAAGGCGCGATTTAATTATTCCTTCGCGGACGCGGATTTTTATCATCGCAGTCGCTAGGATTGGGTTTATCCACGAATTGCACGAATTTTCAAGAACTTTTTAAATACTTC
>CAYUAN010000143.1:0-2741 GCA_964442545.1 uncultured Prolixibacteraceae bacterium
TTGCAATTTTATGCACCAGATACGGGCGTATGGCACACGGTTTGGCATCATGAGGGAATGCCATTGGACTCTTTCAAAACGAAATACGGCAGCGATTTTCTGCAAGTACTGATTCCGATTACCGACACTGTCTATTTCAAGCCCAATTTCAAATTCCGTTTTTTCAATTATGCCAGCATTCCGGGAAACAATATTCCCAGTTGGCGTTCCGGCGTTTACGACCACTGGAATCTGGACTATGTATATCTGAATGCCGGACGGGATTATCAGGACACCTATCGCCAGGATTTGGCCATTACCGGAAATGTGAGCAGCTTACTCACCAACTACACCGCCATGCCATGGAATCAGTTTAAGGCCAATACCGCCGCGGAAATGAACCATGCGATAGAAATTCGCTATGATAAACTTACCAAGCCAACGCAAAACCGGAATGTGGCGCAATATTTCAGTATTCAAAATCTGGATGATAAAACATTTTTCTACCCGAACCCGAATCCCGCATCGGTGAATATGACCACGGACTTTCGTATTTTCAAACCCGATTACAGTAGTTATACTTATAATTCCAATGCTAGTCCCTATGCTGATTTTCAGGTTGTTTTCACCATGTCCACCACACCGGATATCAACAGGAATAACGACAGCCTGAAATTTTATCAGCGTTTTTATAATTATTATGCCTATGATGACGGCGTACCCGAAGCCGGATACGGTTTATCGGCGCCCAACGCTCGCCTGGCCATTCAGTTTAAGGCCAATACAGCGGATTCCATTCAGGCGGTTCAGTTTTATTTTAATCAAACCCTGGGGCTGGCCAGTCAGCAATATTTCACTTTGTGCATTTGGAATGATAACGGCGGCAAACCGGGCAGTCTGATTTACCAGCAGAAAAATGTCCGCCCCGAATATGGCGGGCGGCTTTTCGAATTTGTCACCTATGTACTGGACCATGCCGTATCCGTATCGGGAACTTTTTATGTGGGCTGGACGCAAAGCACGGGCGATAATCTGAATGTGGGCTGGGATTATAACAATATCCATAACGACCGTGTGTTTTACAATACCACCGGAAATTGGTACAACTCATCTTATAAAGGCATCACGATGATTCGCCCGATTATGGGCACCGAAGACGAAGCCTATGTGGGCATTGGCCCTGTTGAAAAAGCCGGAGCCTTCAATATTATTATCGCCCCCAACCCGGTGCAAAACGGCCGCCTGAATCTGATTTGCGCGGCAACGGACGAAGCACAACCGGCACAAAGCAGCCTGCGTATTTTCAACTTAAACGGGCAAATGGTGGTGAACCGTCCCTTCCAACAGCAGCTTGATGTTTCGCAGCTCCCGGCGGGAATTTATTTTCTGCAAATCATCGGCCGCGACGGGCAAATCCGGACTAGTAAGAAATTTATTATCAACAAGCCCTGATTATGAGTGATGAGCAGTTGAAAGAAAGCGGCGAAAAGGAACTTTTTGAGCATTTTCGTTTTGTGGTGGACCCCAAGCAAAAGAGTTTGCGGATTGATAAATTCCTGTTTGGCAAGATTGAAGGCATCTCCCGCAACCGTATTCAGAATGCTGCCAAGGCAGGAAATATTCTGGCCAACAATCAGGAAGTTAAATCGAGCTATAAAGTTAAGCCCGGGGATGTAATTAGCGTTGTGATGTCGGAACCGCCCCGTGAGTTCGAAGTGATTGCCCAGGATATCCCCATCGACATTATGTATGAGGACGAGGATATTATCGTGGTGAATAAAGCTGCGGGCATGGTGGTGCATCCGGGTTATAATAATTACGAAGGCACATTGGTAAACGCCCTGCGCTGGCATATCGACCAAAAATATCCGGGCCACGGCCCCGAGCTGGAGGCCAATCTGGTACACCGTATCGACAAGGATACCAGTGGGGTATTGCTGATTGCCAAAAACGAATTGGCCCAGGCGAAGCTTGGGAAACAGTTTTTCGACCATACCATCGAGCGAAAATACATCGCCCTGGTCTGGGGCGATTTTAAGGAAGAAAGCGGTACGATCGAAGGCCATATCGGACGCAATTTAAAAGACCGCCTTTCAATGAGTGTCTTCCCGGACGGAGCGCACGGCAAACCCGCGATCACGCATTATAAGGTGGTGGAACGCTTTGGCTATGTAACGGCGGTGGAATGCCAACTGGAAACCGGGCGCACTCATCAAATCCGTGCGCATATGCGCTATATTGGCCACCCGCTGTTTAATGATGCCACCTATGGCGGCGACAAGATTTTGAAAGGCACCACCTTTACCAAGTATAAGCAGTTTATCCAAAACTGTTTTAAGCTGCTGCCCCGGCAGGCGCTGCATGCCAAATCGCTGGGTTTTGTACATCCGGGCACGGGCGAATTTATGTTTTTCGACTCGGAACTACCCGAAGATATGCAAGCGGTTTTCAGCAAATGGCGGGATTATATCGCACATAAAAATGATTAGCGCCTCTTTTCCGGGCAATCAGTCTGCCGGCTGAATCTACCCCAAAGAATAAAAATTGAAAGCGCTTATTCGCAAAGGTATTTTTTATAGCTTTACAGGAATATTTTTGAAAAGTACGGAATTAAACTTTGGATTAAATTTCAAATCTTTTGGACAATCTTGATTTATAATAAAATAGGAGCAAAACATATAGTGGAAATATACTGACCGGTCAGTATATTCCGACGTTGTAGCCAATTAAAAAAAGAATAAAATTATTTTTTGCGGAGAATA
>CAYUAN010000144.1:0-20990 GCA_964442545.1 uncultured Prolixibacteraceae bacterium
TCGTTATTTTGATAACACAATATTTACTAATTTCAAAGCACACAAAATGCAACTGATTATTCGTTAGTTACGAAAACACAATCCATATTTCACTTGTTAATAATTTGATGATTTGGTTAATTATTTCCACAAAAGTGAACAATTATGAATTAACCGGCATAATTTCACAATATGAACAGGTAGAATTCAAAGCAGCATAAAATAAATTACTACTTTTGTCGATTAACAAACAGATACGGTCATTGTCGCCGGTTTGTAATAAATTAATTTGTACTGATAAAGACATTTATGATTGAAAAGCAAGTTACATTAAAGAATGAAGCTGTAATTTCGGGCATAGGCCTGCATACAGGAAAAGATGTAATAATTCGTTTTAAGCCGGCACCACCCAATACCGGTTTTGTTTTTAAGAGAATAGATTTGGAAGGCCAGCCGGAGATTCCCGCTTTGGTTGATTATGTTGTGGACACCTCGCGCGGAACTACCTTGGATTATAAAGGAGCACGCGTGACGACCATCGAACACGTTTTAGCCGCTTTGGTCGGTTTGGATATCGATAATGTGATTATCGAAATGGACCATGATGAAGCGCCAATTTTGGATGGCAGTTCTGCCCAATATGTAGATGCATTGTTGAAAGCAGGTGTCGTTGAACAAGATGCCGAGCGCAAATATTTTGAGTTAAACGAAGTAATTAATTATTCCGATGATAAGCGCCAAACGGAAATGACTATTATTCCGGACGAGCAGGTCCGCTTTTCGGTAATGATTGATTATAATACCAAGGTGCTGGGAACACAAAATGCAGAGCTGAACAATCTTTCCGACTTTGCCAAAGAAATTGCTCCTTGCCGCACCTTTGTTTTCTTGCACGAGCTGGAATTTCTGCTGGATAACAATTTGATTAAGGGCGGGGATTTGAGTAATGCCATTGTCTTTGTCAATAAAGAGATTTCGGAAAAAGAACTGGAACGTTTAGCAAAATTATTCAATAAACCTACGGTAAAAGTTGCCAAAAGAGGTATTTTGAATAATCTGGAACTGAAATTCGACAACGAGGCCGCACGCCATAAGTTATTGGATGTAATCGGCGATATGGCGCTGATTGGCTACCGGATTAAAGGCCGTGTAATCGCGGTTCGCCCGGGACACGAAACCAATGTGGAGTTTGCCAAAAAGATTCGTAAACATATCAAGCAAAAGCAATCGGGAGCCCCAAAATACGATCCCAATAAAGCACCGCTTTACGATATAAACGACATTAAACATTTTTTGCCGCACCGCCCACCCTTTTTGTTGGTTGATAAGGTGCTGGAAATGACTGAAGAGCGCGTGGTAGGACTGAAGAGTGTGAGTATGAATGAATCATTCTTTGTTGGCCACTTCCCCGCCGAGCCGGTTATGCCCGCGGTATTGCAAATCGAGGCCATGGCCCAATGTGGCGGCATTTTGATTATGAGCGGCATTCCCGATCCGGAAAACTATGTTACTTATTTCCTGAAAATTGATAATGTTCGATTGCGAAAAAAAGTGGTTCCCGGAGACACCATAATATTTGACTTAAAACTTCTGTCGCCCATACGCCGCGGCTTGTGCCATATGGCCGGAAAGGCCTGGGTGGGTGATAATTTAGTAATGGAAGCTGAAATGCTCGCGCAAATTGTAAAGAAAAAATAAACATTATGAATCAACCATTAGCATTTGTACATCCGCAAGCCAAAATTGCCCCCACAGTGGTTATCGAACCTTTCGTTACCATTCATAAAAATGTGGAAATCGGTGAAGGAACCTGGATTGGGTCCAACGTAACCATTATGGAAGGGGCGCGCATCGGAAAAAACAATAAGATTTTTCCGGGGGCGGTAATTTCAGCCATCCCTCAGGATTTGAAATTTGGCGGTGAAGAATCCATCGTTCGTATCGGAGATAATAATATTATTCGCGAGTTTGTAACGATTAACCGGGGAACCGTGGCCAATATGGAAACCGTGGTAGGCGACAACAACCTGCTTATGGCTTATGTGCATATCGCCCATGATTGTATTGTGGGAAACAACTGCATTCTGGCAAATGTTTCCACTTTGGCCGGACACATCACCATCGACGATTATGCTATTGTCGGCGGGATGGTTGCCGTACATCAATTTGTAAATATCGGCGCCCACTCCATGATTTCGGGCGGATCGCTGGTGCGTAAAGATGTGCCGCCTTATGTTAAAGCGGCCCGCGAACCGGTTTCCTATGTGGGGATTAATTCCATCGGACTCCGCCGGCGTGGGTTTACTTCCGAAAAGATTAATGAGATTCAGAATATTTACCGCATTTTGTTCCAGCAAAAGAACAATGTATCGCAGGCCCTTGAGATAATCGAGGCCGAGATGCCGGCGAGTAAAGAACGGGATGAAATCATCTCCTTTATCGCCAACTCCAAGCGAGGCATTATGCGGGGATATAACAATCAATAAAACTAATTAAGGCCTCTGATGAGGCCTTTTTATATGGACCGTATCGTACTCGAAAATATCGCCAAACGCTATGCCCGCGAATGGATTTTCCGCGGAGTGAATCTGGAATTGCTCCGGGATAATGCGTATGTGATATTGGGCGCAAACGGTTCGGGCAAATCCACTTTGTTGCAGGTAATCGCCTCCTATCTTACCCCCACCAAAGGAAAACTGCAGTATTTTTCCGGTACGGAAGAAATCCCCACCGATAAAGTTTATCATCAGCTGAGCGTGGCCTCGCCCTATATGGAGCTGATTGAGGAATTTACCTTAACCGAATACCTGAATTTTCACCGGGAGCTGAAAAGTTTTTATCAGGATTTACAGGTGGCGGATGTGATTAAGATTATGGAGCTGGAACATGCCGGGGACAAAACTTTGGGGAATTATTCATCGGGAATGAAACAAAGGGTTAAGCTGGGTACGGCCATACTGACCCAAAGTGATTTATTGCTGCTTGACGAGCCCACATCCAATTTCGATGCCCGCGCCATTGACTGGTATCGCGATTTAATAAACTCCTACCGCAAAGACCGCATCGTGGTGGTTTGCTCCAATCATATCAAAGCCGAATACGATTTTTGTACCCGCGAAATTGTGATGGAAGATTTCAAGAACAAAGCCTAAACTCCGTATTTCTTTCGGAAAATTTGGTGTATCATATAGTGCACAGCTGAGGCCGTTAGGGCAATTATTCCGATACCGGCAATAAAATAAAGCAGGGAAAGCATGATTTCTTCATTATTCCAAAAATGCCTCAATATAATAGCATAAACGGCGACCATTGCCAGGGCGGTCAAACTTCCGGAATGCAGCTCTTTACTACGGCCCCACCCGAAAATAAAATCACGATAACGTAATTGACTCCGACGCTTGAGTTTGCTCAAGCGGATAAAATAACGATTCATTAAATAGGTATCGATCAGAATGCCTATGGTGATTATAATTGCTGCTATCAGGTATATCATAAAAAATATTAACGATTCGCAAAAGCATCAAGGATTGCCATCTTCAGTTCCAAATACAGTTGAGCAGAATAGCCCGAAGTGCTGAAAAGGATTGTTCCGTTTTCATCAATCAGATAAAAACTCGGATACGAAGCTACCTTATAGGCATCCCGTACCTCCCTGCTGCACAGCACGCTCATATAATTCATATCGTATTTTTTCCGGTGGCGTTTTATTTTTCCGGCCTTGTCCATGGTGTTCATTCCCAATACCACCAAGCCGCGTTCACGGTATTCTTCCTGCAGTTTATCCAACGCGAACGAAGCTTTAATACAGGGTTTGCAGGCGCAATACCAAAAGTCCAGCAATAGAAGTTTTCCTTTATAATCGGAAAGTTTTACCGTTTCGCCCTCAGTATTTACCAGCGTAAAATCAGGAGCGCGCTCACCGGGATGCAGCATATTCCTGTTTAGCTGAAATGCCTTTTCACCCCTGGTTTGATAGCTGATGGAATCCATCGCGAACGTAATCAGCTCGGCACCGGAATTATCCGTCATTTTCGGCATTTGCACGGTTTTAATCAGAAAAGTAGTGGTGTCGATATACAGATTAATACTGCCGCTTTTGGGATAAGTAGCCGGCGGCTTACTCGCCCCCGTTTTCAGCTCCACCATATAATAGGGCGTTTTGCCGCAGGCATAAAACAAACGGTAATTGCCGCTGATTAAGGCCGAATCGATTTGCCGCATCGCATACAAAAACCTTTTATAGCCCGTTTGAGACCGGTTCCGGTCAAATTCCAAAGACCAATTCCCTTGCTCATGTTTTAGATTACACCTGCTGCTTTCCTCTTCGGGTACCGACCAAACACCCTTGGCATCCATTTTTTGCACACGATACACATAACTGAAATTCAAATCTTCAATGGAGCTGTATTTTTTTCGGCATTCTTTCAGCACTTTGAACGCGTCTTCGTTTTGGGCAAAGCCCGGCAGCGCGAAAAACAGGAGCAATAGAAGAATCCCGCTGAGCTTGATTGATGTGAAATATTGTGCCATTCTTCAGTGATTAAAGATTCAAAATTAATGAATATCAGGGAACGATAAGCTGCAAACTTTCAGGAATTATGCCAAAAGTAAAGGGAGCATGGCCGAGATTTTCGCCATCGACCTCAAGCATCAGCTTATAATCCGATTCCACCTGCATACTGCCCAAGCGATACGATTGCACTTCTTTAAGGTCTTTGATGCTGCCGTCATACAATTTTTTAATCTTTCGAATCAGCTTGGTTTTGGCAATGCGATCCACCAGCATCAGGTCAAACAAGCCGTCGTCGGGCACCGCGTCCGGATTTTGCATCATGCCTCCGCCGGTATATTTTCCGATGGCCAGACTCAGCGTGAACAGTTTGCCTTTATGAATTTCCCGGTTATCAATTTGCACGCGCACATCCACCGGCTTATAACGGAACAAGCTGGCCAGCAAACTTTTGAAATAAGAAAAAGTAGAAGATTTCCCCGCGTCTTTATCCTTATTGGTACTTTGTGTGACCATTGCGTCAAAACCCAGGCCCGCGGCGTTGATAAAATAGCGCTTGTGTTGCTTATCCCCCAAATAATAGCGCACTTCGCCCACGTCCTGCACAAAGGTGTTTCCCTGTTTAATCAGGGCAATCATTTCTTCATATCTTGTGGGAATATCAAACATTTTACCCCAGTCGTTGCCCGTGCCAATCATAATTACACCCAGCTTGATTTCGCGGGTCGGCAGCACATCCTGATTGAAGATACCGTTCACTACTTCGTTTACGGTTCCGTCGCCGCCTACGGCAATGATGTTTCGGAATGCTCCGCTACGGATTTTATCCTCCACCAGACTAATGGCATGATGACGGTAGCGGGTATGCACGGCCTCAAAATCAAACCGATGCGCCCGGAGCAATCGCTCGATCAAAGGCCAGTCTTTGGCCGCCTTTCGCCCGCCGGCATTGGGATTAACAACGACCAGATATTTACTGTTCGCTTCCATCAGATTTCCTGAAAAATTCTTGAGTCACCACCTTCTTTCATCTCGATTCGCGTCTGGCCGCCAATAATCAATGCGCGATTATCATCAATATGCCCCGCAGGCACATTAAACATAATGGGAAAATCGGTATCGCCCAAAACGTCCATAATGATTTCTTCGGCGGTTTTCCCGAAGGGGATGGCATTATCGTTCATATCACTCATGCCGCCTACCAACAAGGCACGTATATGGTCAAATTTACCATTGCGCTTCATGTTTTGCATCATGCGGTCGATATGATAAAGATATTCGTCCAAATCTTCGATAAACAATATTTTACCGATGGTGCTCACATCCGAGGGCGAACCGAGCAAACTGTAGAGAATCGAAAGATTGCCCCCCACCAGTTCACCCCGGGCCTTGCCCGGCCGGTTTAGCGGATGCTGTGGAATACGGTATTCATTATCCCCGTAAAATAAGGCGTTGTACAAACTCTCGGTAGCGGTATTTTCACGCATGGTGTCCGGAAAGTTTATGGGCATGGTACCGTGAATAGTCTGCACGCCGCAATGGCGATGAATATGGCTGTGCAAAACCGTAATATCACTATAGCCCACCACCCATTTGGGATTTTTTTTGAACTCTGAAAAATCAATGCGGTCGATAATTTGCACCGTTCCATAGCCGCCACGGGCACATAAGATGGCTTTTATTTCGGGGTTGTCCAGCATCTCTTGCAGGTCGGCGGCACGTTCTTCGGCCGTTCCGGCAAATTGGTGATATTCCGAAAAAAGGTGTTTGCCTAAAATGGGCTCCAGCCCCCAGCTTTGCAGCTTATCAATGGCCGGTTGCACTTCTGCAGGCGATATTTTGCGTGCCGTGGAAATAATGCCCACTTTATTGGTCAGTCGAAGTAAATCAGGAGTAATCATAAAGCAAACTTACGCAATTTTGGCTATGCTTTAGCACTTGTTCGCCGGCGGTCATAAGCCTCAATTAAGAAATATTAGGAATTTGCACCTGAGGGCAAGCACCTAAAGAATTAAATTTGCACAAACAAAATCAATGACTTATGAAAAAACTACTGTATATAATACCGCTATTACTGATACTGGTATCTTGTAATGCGACCAAGGAAACCACAGACATAGCCAAAGACGAAACGAAAATGACCAAAGAACGCATCGAGCAACGCGATAAGCAATTGCGGGAAATGGGTGTTGACTTTGTAGCCTTCGGAACGGAGCCTGATTGGGTTCTGCGTGTTGATTACGTAAAAAAAACAGCGGATGTGGAAATCCTGGGTAAAGGGAAATTTACCTATCCACTGGACGCGTTGGAAGAAATCGACTTTCATCATTTTGCAGTCAGTCAGGGAGATCAAATGCTGGAAGTAACATCTGATGAATTAGCCTGTTGGAATTTAATGTCCGGAGAGCGTTTTCCGTATAAAGTAGAACTTACGGTAAACGGGGAAACCTACCGCGGATGCGGAAAACCGTTGAAAGGGGATGAAGAAGTGCATATTGTTCCCGCCCGCCTGAATGATATTTGGGTGCTGGAGTCATTCGGTGAAGAGGTTCCCGACTGGGCATCCGTAAAAGGCGATCGCCCGCGAATGGAAATTCATTTGCAGGATATGACCGTACACGGAACCACAGGTTGTAATAACTATCAGGGAAAGATCGTCATTGACAACGATAAAATGAATATTGGGCCCTTGGGCATGACCCGTAGATTTTGCGAAGGAAGCCTGGAAAATCAATATATAAAAGCCCTGGACCTGGTGCACACTTATGAACTGGACGGCATGAATCTGCTATTAAAGGACGAAGCGGGTAAGGTGGTTTTGAAATTTAAGAAGGTGGATTAGAACGATTGTTTCCGGTAAGCCCGGTTAAAATTAATGCAAGGGTTTCCGCTTAACCATTCCCCCGTGCACATCGCCTAAAATATGTTCGGCAACGAATGCTTTAGGATCGATTTCCAACACTTTACGAATCACGCGGTTTACCTCAAGGCGGGTAACAATGGTATAAATTACCTGCATATCTTCATCTCCGATAGTCGCCCGCCCCGCGCTTTATAAAGGGTAATACTTTTATTCAGTTTATTCATCAGCATTTCCTGTATCTCGGGATGCTTGTCCGAAATGATGGTTAGTCCGTAATATTCTTCAATACCGTGAATAACAAAATCAACCGTTTTGGAAGCCACGAAATAGGTGATTAGGGAATACAGTGCCGTTTCCAAACCAAGCAGATAGCCGGCAAAAGAAAAGATAATCACATTCAGCACCAAAATGGTATCGCCCACCGAAAGAAAGGTGCGTTTGCTTACCGCCAGAGCCAGGATTTCCGTACCGTCAATTACCGAGCTGCCCCGAACGGCAAAGCCTATTCCCAGACCGAGGAAAAATCCTCCGAAAATGGAAATCAGCAGCTTGTCTTCGGTTACGGATGAAAAAGGCACAAAGGCCAAGGTGATTGCTAATAGCGCAATGGCAAAAATACTATAGACGGCAAAACGCAAATTAATTTGCAGATAAGCCATAATAACAAAGGGAAGATTGATAATCACAATCCAATAATATAGCGGGATGCCGGTAACATGCGCCATCAACATGGATATTCCCGTCACACCTCCGTCGATGAAGCCGTTGGGAATCAGAAAAGCTTCCAGGCCAAAAGAGGCCGAAAGGATTCCGATCAGAATCATAAAAACACGTTTGATATGTGGCAACAGTTTTTGAAGCATATAGTTATTTCGGGCCAAAATACAAAAAAACCGCCTGTGGCGGGCTGAAAATAAAAACCTGCGCCGGAAGTCCTCCGGCACAGGTTGGTTTACCAATTACATTAAACTATTTTATTTTACAATCAGGCGCTTGCTGAGTACCAAATCGCCATTGATAATGCGAACAAAATACACTCCGGGATTCAGATCACGGTTCAGTACTATCCGGTTGTTGTTTTCCATCAAGTCAAGCGACTCCCGGTACACTATTCTTCCCGAAATATCAAAGAGCTGAAGCTCCGTTGCTCCCTTAATGTTTTGCAGTTCCACATTGAAGTTTCCGTTGGTACTCGGATTAGGGAATACGCTGAGGGCCGGTTCATAGGTTTGATCAAACCGGACAGCTTTCCAATCAAATATTTCACGTTGGCCGTTATAATCCACCTGAACCAGGCGATAATAGCTTGTGCCCTGCAAAGGTTTGCTGTCCAACACGGAATAATCGAGCACTTCGTTTGAATTTCCTGCGCCTTTAATGGTCTGCAGCGTTTCGATATGTTCAAAATCAGCCGTACGCTCAACAATGAAATAATCATTATTCGTCTCAGAAGCTGTTTGCCAATCGATACGAACGGCATCATCGAGTTTGGTAACATCAAAACTCAGCAATTCAATCGGCAAAGGATTTTGTACATTATCCACCGTACCAAAAGTAAAGGGGCTAAAAGAACTGACACCGTTTGCAGCAACTCCACCGCTGGCTGACGTGCCTGAAGTCCCGTCATTACCCAGGTCTTCCCAGGTACTGCCATTCCAATGGGCAACACGAAGATCCGAAAAATTACCAATACCACTGCGTGTTCCGTCGGTCCAGTATAAATAAACATTGATGTTACCACTACCCACATTACGACTCAAGTCCCAATATTCCACCAAACTCACCTTGGTCAGCGGAGCGGAGAAGGTTGTTGCGTTGGCATGCGCCGCGGCATGGTATTCTGCGGTAAAACTATGGGTCGCAGCTGAGGGAGCGCTAATCCCGATGGCAGCATAATGACTGTCGCCATAAGCATCGGTTCCCCCGACAGGGAATGTAAAGGCATCATTTCCTATTTTCACCATAGGCCCGGCCACATAGGCATTGTCCGATACGGCATCCACAGCGGCATTATCGGTCATGGTCAAAATATTGGTTGAAGTGGTAATGATATTTCCGTTGGTTAAGTTCAGATTTCCGCTAACGGTAACCGGGGTATTTAATGTGATATCCGCAGCCGAATTATTGGTCATCATATGACGAATGGTAATGGTATTGGCCGCCCCGGTATTATTAATACTTTGGGCCGCCGTTCCGTCAAATTCCAACCAACCATTTGTTCCGTTTGCAATTATGAGCGCACTGTTCGTATTTACATTTAAGTTTCCGGCCAGCGTACAGTGTTGATTGTATGCAGGGAAAAAGTTTCCGGAACCTGATTTTACATAAGTTAAATCCGCATTATAGTCATTAGGTGCATTATAAGCCAGACGAAAATAACCGCTTCCACTGGAAGTAATTGTGGTATTTCCGTTAAAAATATTTTGTCCGTAGCTGTTTATATCCGTGCTTCCCGATTTTTCAATACTTGTCGTGGTATTAAAGGTGTTTTCGCGCATATAAACTCTTGGTGCGACAAAATTAAGTGTGGCATCCCAGCTTGAATTATACAAATATAAATATCCAACATTAGTCAGATTGAGGTTAATGGTCGCACTTCCGCTTTGTGTAAAATTGCGCAAATACAGTTGTCCGTCGCTAAATCCGCCGGCTCCGACACTAATGGTATGGCCGCCGGCTAAAGTTGGCAATCCACCACCATTTCCAAAGAAAATACCGTCACAATCTGTACCGCTTGCCGACACGCTGATATTTCCGTTAAAGGTTCCTGTACTATTTGAGCTTTGTACGCAATACACTTGAGAATTTGTAGCTGTGGCAGTATTACTAATATCCAAAGCTCCGTTTATGGTTATATCTCCTGCATTTCCCAAATAAACCCTTTTAGTCGTTCCCCCATTTTGGTTGGTTATATTAACGGCATTCATCGTTATAGAAGAACTTGAAGAATTGGCTATAAATATTTGTCCGCTTGCTCCGGTAGCATTGTTTGTGATCGTACACGTACCCGAAGCTGTGATGCTTCCATGTTGACCAAAACATATTGCAGATGTTGCTAATGCTGAATTATTATTAATTGTAGTAGTTCCGGTTATGCTCAAACTCGACCCGTTTCCATTAGCAAAAAAGACGCTGCGGGCAGTGTTGTTTACGGTCAGATTTCCTTGAATACTTGATGCAGAAGAACTATTTCCTAAAAACAAGTCATCACCACCCGTATTTTCAAATAATAAATCCTTTTCAAAGGTGTCGCCAAGTGTTCCGGCCATTACAAAATAGTTCCCACTACTGGAGTTTACTATATGTGTATTTTCCTTAAATGTATTTCCTCCGTAACTCTGATCATCCCCTCCTCCGGTTTTTTCAATATAGGCCGTTCCGTTATAGGTTGATTCCCGTAAAAAAATACGGGGCGACGTAAAATGCACATTTCCGCCAAAATTGCAATTGAAATTATCCAAACGTGCACTTCCTGTCAAATTCAGCGTAACAGCTGCTGTTCCCAATTGAGTAAAATTTACAATATTAAACCTGCCCGCAATAAAACCGCCGCTTTTAAGAGAAATAGTCTTTCCCGAAGCCATAGTCGCGGCTTGAGGCAGGATATAAATACCATCATTTGAGGCATTGGTTACTTCAACACTAAGATTTCCATTCATCGTAATTTGGCTGTTGGTTGTGTTTTCACCTATATAAACAGCACTGTTTGTTGCATCACTGCTATTGGAGATATCAATATCCCCGTTGAATGTTACATCTCCGTCATTGCCTAAGTAAACACGGTGATTAGTCCCGCCACCACTATTTTGAACGGTAGTTGTACCTCCGATTGTCAGCGTAGCTGCGGACTGGTTAGCAATTGATACTTGTGTTCCGGCACCTGTATTATTAATCACTAAATTACCGGAAATATTATGTCCTGAGCCATCGCGAGCTACATAAAGATTATTAGTGACCGTATTATTCAAAGTAAGATTGGCCTGGAAATCTGTAGCAGTGCCCGAACCTAAATACAAATATCCCGAGCCACTATTAACAATTTGCGTATTGCCCATAAAGGTATTTCCTCCGGTGGAATTATCATTTCCGCTACCTGATTTTTCAAGGTAAGCAGTGCCTCTGAATGTTGTTCCCCAAGCAAGCATCCGTGGGGAAACAAAATTTACATTACCGCCCCAGTCTGAAGAAATATTGCTTAATAACGCTGTCCCTGTCAAGGTCAATGATTGTGCCGTCGGGCCGGTTTGCGTGAAATTTCGAAATCTCAACTGTCCGGCAATAAAACCACCGGACTTAATACTAATCGTTTGGCCTGCAGCCAATACTCCCGTTCCTCCGCTATTTCCAAATAAAATTCCGTCACTTGCGGAGTTCGTATTTTCAATGCTGATATTTGCCGCATAAGTATTATCGCTGCCGTTAGCACTGTTTAAGTAAATAGCAGAGTTGGTAGCGGTACAACTATTTGAAATATCCAGAGTTCCCCCGAAACTAATATCGCCTCTGTTCCCCAGATATATCCTGTGGTTTGATCCGGCACCACTGTTTACCACACTTGTATTACCACTTATCGATAATCCTGAGGATGCATAATCACAAACATAAATATCGCCGTCAGATCCGATATTATTGATGGTAAAATCACCAGCAATGGAATGGCCTGTTCCGCCTCGGGCAAAAACAATATCGTTGGAGCCCACATTCTCTAAGGTTACATCAGAAGAGAAGGTGTCCGCTGTTCCGTTTCCTAAGGTGAGTGATCCCGTACCACTGTTTTTAAATGTAACGGCAAGATCAAATGTGTTTCCACCGGCACCTGCATCGTTTGTACTCCCTGTTTTTTCCAGAAAAGCCGTTCCGTGATAGGTTGTTCCGCGCGTGATAAAAGTCGGTGCGGTAAACACAACGTTTCCGCCCCATTCCGAATCATAATTGTAAATAGTACCTGTTCCTGTGGCGGTTAAGGTTTGTGCTGTGCTACCCAACTGGGTAAAATTCCGCAGATATAATTGCCCGGAAACAAAACCGCCGCTACCTATGGTAATCGTCTTACCGGCAGCCAATGTTCCGGAACCGCCACCATAACCAAAAAGCACCCCGTCGCAGTTTGCCACGGTACTTTCTACAATGATGTTATCATTATAATCATTATGACTCGTTCCATTATCATCATTTAAATATACACCGGAAGAATTCGCTGCACTATTATTATGTATTGTCAAAGTATTGTTAAAAGTCACATCACCACCATTCCCAAGATAAACAACACTAATGGATCCGGTACCACTATTGGTAACCGTAGTAGCTCCGGTAATACTTGTGCTCGAAGTACCGGCGGTTGAAACGTAAACATAAGCATTTCCGCTGGCAGTAACACTAATATCTAAAGTACCTCCCAGGGACAGCGTACCATCATCATTAAAATACACGCGACCAAGCGTAGCCGAACCGGATTCCGAGATTGTACAGTTTCCACCAATACTGATGGTTGACGCAGAATTATTATTTATTACTATGTTCGGCCCGGAATTATAAATATCCAGATTTCCGGCAATTTGATTTCCGGCACTATTGTTGGCCAAGTAAATATTACTGCTTCCTGTATTACGAAGAACTAAATTAGCCTGAAAATCATCAGCACTGCCATTCCCCATAATAAGCTGTCCGCTACCACTATTTTTTATTTCTGTATCCCCTTTAAAGACATTACCTCCGAAAGAGTTATTATTGCCGGTACCTGTTTTTTCCAAGAATGCCGTTCCATTATAGGTTGTTCCTCGGGTAATCATACCTCCGGCCGTAAAACTTACATTTCCGCCCCAGTTTGAATTATAATTCGTTAATATTGCCGTGTTGGCCAATGTCAAGCTTTGCGCGGTAGTACCCGACTGGGTAAAATTGCGCATATAAAGTCGTCCACCGCTAAAACCGGCAGATCCAACCGTAATTGTATATCCCGAAGCCAAAGTTCCATGCCCATCATTATATCCGAAATATATACCATCCGTAGCGGTATTACTACTTTCAATAATAATATTTCCATTATAGGTATTGCTGCAATCCGGAGAATTATTCAAATATACTTGCGAATTGTTTGCCGTACTGCTGTTATGAATAGTCAATGAGCCATTGAACGTAACATCACCGTTATATCCGAGATACACCCTTTTTGTTGTTCCTGCACCACTATTGGTTACCACCGTATTACCGGCAATTACAACCGAAGATATAGAATCTCGAGAAACATATACCAAGCCGTTTGAAGCGGCCGCCGTATTATTAATTGTAAAATCTCCGTTTATATTTGTTGTCCCCGGAGAGTGACCCGCAATATAAAAATTGTTCGATCCGGTGTTATTCAAGGTAAGATTAGCCTGGAAATCATCAGTTCCACCATATCCCATCATCAAATATCCCGATCCGGAATTTGATAATTCGGTATTTCCGGTAAACGTATTATCTCCATAACATAGATCTGAACCGCCACCCGTTTTTACCAGCCTGCATGTTCCACTGTATGTGCTTCCTCGCGTCAATACCCGAGGTGAGGTAAAATCAACATTTCCTCCCCATGAACTGTTGTAAATATTCAATATGGAAGTTCCGGTAAGCGTAAAACTTTGGGCTGTAGAACCCGTTTGTGTAAAATTACGCAAGGTTAAATAACCGGAAATATATCCGTTTGTTCCAACAGTAATCGTTTTGGAAGCAGCTAAAGTTCCTTGACCGCCGCTATTACCGAAATATATTCCATCACTTCCCGACTGGGTAACTTCCACTACAATATTTCCATTGTAGGTATTTGTACTTCCCGTTCCATTATTGCAGTAAATCTGTGAATTATTTGCTTTACTGTTATTCTTAATCAATAAATCTCCACTAAACGTTACATTTCCGTGACTTCCCAAATGTATTCTATGGGTTGTGGCTGAATCATTGTTTACTACTGTCGTTGTCCCCGTAATACTAAGAGAAGAACCTGTCGAATTAGCCAAAATAATATCGGAATTTCCTGTCCCGCCGTTTGTAATGCTTAAATCTCCTGATATCGTTGCTGTTCCGCCTCTGACAAAAAACAACGAAGATGCTGTAGTCGAATTATTTGTCAAGGTACAATTACCACTGATATTCAAGGTCGCATCCGCGTAATTGCAAATACCTACATTGCCCGCAGTATCGGTTTGACTGATACTTAAGTCTCCACCAATACTTGTTGTAGTAGTTTGATAGGCAAGGTAAATATCACCGCTCCCCGGAGACTGAATATCCAAATTAGATGAAAAACTATCATTGCCTCCATTCCCTAATAAAAAATAGCTCGTACCGGTATTTTTAATAGTGCAATTTCCAACAAAAGTATTTCCTCCTATTCCGGCATCACTGCCTGCCCCCGTTTTCTCAAAATAAGAAGTCCCGTTAAAGGTTGAGCCATTCAATAAAATACGTGCGGCAACAACATGTACCGCCGGGTTAAAGGTGGTTCCCGAGAAGGTTACCCGAGTAGTCGCCCCGGTGGGATGAATATTAAAAGTATTGCTTCCGTTTACCGTACCTCCCGAAAAAGTATTATTCGTCGTACCGTTTATGGTAAACGTATATGATCCCGTATTAAAGGTTCCCGCGGACATAACCACAGCATCAACGGTCGCGTTAATATCCAAATTACAGGTTCCTGTACTATTGGCATCAAAATATACCACATCTGAAAAACCCGGAACCGATGCTCCGCCAGGCCCTCCTGAAGAGGCTGACCAATTTGCCGTATTATTCCAATTTGATGAAGTGGTAGCAACCCAATAACGATCAGCAGCACTGACACTAACTACAATAAATACAAATAATACCAATAGTTGTGATTTAAGTAATCGAAAATCCATACACTTATATACATTTATACCCCGCCAATTTCTATGCAGGCTATGATTAAAAACGTCGTATTTGAAACAATTTTCAAATAGTGATTAATTAGCAGATTCATACGAAAACAAATCCCAAAAGGTTGCATGTTTTCTATTAAATTTTTTGGGAAATCTATCTTTAATACTTCATCGGATTTTTATATACACATATAGTTAATTAACCTATTACACTTTCATAGGGTTTAATTCACCCTGACTAAAAACAGAATTGTATTTTTGAATAAAAGCGAAAAAAGGAAAATGATATTTATCAAAATAGCCGTTATGTTATTACAATAACATGATGCCGGAATGATATCTCTTTTTATCTTAAATTTACGGCCGAAACAGCAAACAAAACTACTGATTCATGAATCAAACAAAAGATACAAAACGCTTATTCGATGCCTTCCCTCCGGTAAGCACCGAAGAGTGGATGAAAAAGATAATGGCCGACCTCAAAGGTGCCGACTTCGACAAACGTTTGGTCTGGCATAACGAAAACGGATTTGAGATACAGCCTTTCTATCGCGAAGAGCAGCGACCCAATTGGGAATATATGCAGGCCCCGCCGGAAGAATTTCCTTATGTACGCTCCACCAAAGGAGAAAATGTATGGGAAATCCGGCAAAAGATATACAGCAAAAACCCGCCCGAAGCCAACGAACGGGCGCGCGAAGCCGCTGAGCGCGGAGCTACGGGCATCAGCTTTGATGCTACGGAAATTAATGATGTAAATAGCCTGAAAGTGCTTTTGCACGGAATAAATTTAAGCCAAACGGCCATCCATTTCCGGGCTGCGAAAAACTATTTGGAGCTGGCTAAATTGTTACAGGCCTATTTTTCCGATACGAATATCGATGCTGCCACAGTAAAGGGAAGTTTCAATTTCGATTCGCTTTCGTATCGTCTGCTGCACGGGAAATATTATGGCAGTCCGGAGCAAAATATCCGCGAGCTGATTGAATTAACGGATTTCTGCGGCAAGCATTTGCCCGCTTTCAAGCTGTTGAGTGTAAACGCAGCCTACTACCATAACGCGGGGGCCACGCAGGTACAGGAATTGGCCTTCGCCTTGTCGGCTGCCGCCGAGTATCTGCACCAATTGACCGAGGCCGGAAAAAAAGCTGAAGAGGTATTGCCCGTACTGGCATTCCATTTCGGCATCGGCTCTTCCTACTTTATGGAAATCGCCAAATTCCGTGCGTTTCGTTTGCTCTGGGCAAATGTGGCCAAAGCATTTGGCGTTCCTGAGGAAAAAGCCAAGGCTTATATTCATGCCGTAAGTTCCAACAGGAACAAAACGCTTTTCGACCCTTATGTGAATATGCTGCGCACCACTACGGAGGCCATGTCGGGCGGTATCGCCGGCGTGGACGCAATGACGATTTTGCCTTTCGACAATATTTATAATAACGAAAACCATTTCGCTAACCGCATTGCCCGCAACCAGCAAATCATTATCAAAGAGGAGGCGCATCTGGACAAAGTGGTGGATCCCGCTGCCGGTTCGTATTATGTTGAGCAACTGACGGATTCGTTGATCGCGGCAGCATGGGAGCTTTTCCTTAAAATCGAGGATATAGGCGGTTATGCTGCGGCCTTGGACAAAGGATTTATCAGCAATGAAATTACCGCCGCCGCCGACCGCCGTGATGCGGAAGTGGCGAAGCGCAAAATCAGCATACTGGGAACCAACCAATATCCCAATCAACAGGAGCAAATGCTGGATAAAATTGTACGTGAGCTCAAACCCGATTTCGAGGGCCTGCGCATGTACCGCATGGCCGAACCCTTTGAGCAATTGCGGCTGAATACCGAAATCCATGTACAGCGTGGCGGAAAACGGCCCAAAGTATTTTTACTGACCTACGGCAACCTGGCTATGCGCAAGGCGCGTGCTGGTTTTGCAAGCAATTTCTTTGCGGTGGCCGGTTACGAGATTATTGATAATGCCGGTTTTGAATTGCCCGAAAACGGAGCCAAAGCAGCCCTTGAGGCTGAGGCCGACCTGGTCGTGCTTTGCAGCAGTGACGAAGATTACCTCGGACTGGCCATGAAGGTAAATGATTATTTCAACTACGAAAAAAAACAGCCCCGCCTGATTGTGGCCGGATATCCCAAAGACGATATCGACCACCTCAAGGAAATGGGAGTACAGGATTTTATTCATGTAAAATCCAATCTGCTGGAAAGTCTGCGGAAATACAATCAATTATTGGGCATCGAATAAAAAAAACGGAAACTATGAGACCAAATTTCAAAAATATAAACATCAAAACGCAGCCTGCGGCCCGAGCCGGGGAAACTGCACAAAAGGAATGGCTCTCGGCAGAGCAGATTCCGGTTAAGAATCATTATTCGGCTGCCGATCTCGAAGAGCTGGAACATTTGCATTATGCTGCCGGATTACCACCCTTTTTGCGTGGGCCTTATTCGGCCATGTATGCCATGCGGCCCTGGACCATTCGTCAATATGCCGGTTTCTCGACGGCGGAAGAATCCAATGCTTTTTACCGCAGAAATCTGGCGGCAGGACAAAAAGGACTGTCCGTTGCCTTCGACCTGGCGACACACCGCGGCTACGATTCCGACCACGAACGTGTGGTTGGCGATGTGGGTAAAGCCGGTGTGGCCATCGACTCTATTTTGGATATGAAGATTCTCTTCGACCAAATTCCGCTGGATAAAATGTCGGTATCGATGACCATGAACGGAGCGGTATTGCCCGTTTTGGCTTTCTATATTATTGCCGCCGAGGAACAAGGCGTGCCCATGGAAAAGCTGAGCGGCACCATCCAAAATGATATTCTGAAGGAATTTATGGTGCGAAATACCTATATCTATCCGCCTTTGCCTTCCATGCGCATTATCGCTGATATTTTCGAATTTACTTCGCAAAATATGCCGAAGTTCAACTCCATTTCCATCAGCGGATACCATATGCAGGAGGCCGGAGCCACTGCCGATATAGAACTGGCCTATACCCTGGCCGACGGGCTGGAATACCTCCGTGCCGGAATCAACGCAGGCATGGATATCGACAGTTTCGCACCGCGACTCTCGTTTTTCTGGGGTGCCGGAATGAATCATTTTATGGAGATTGCCAAGATGCGGGCAGCCCGTATGCTGTGGGCGAAAATCGTAAAGCAATTCAATCCGAAAAATCCCAAATCGATGGCGTTGCGTACCCATACGCAAACTTCGGGCTGGAGCCTTACCGAGCAGGATCCGTTCAACAATGTGGCCCGCACTTGTGTGGAAGCATTGGCCGCGGCTTTGGGACATACCCAATCGCTGCATACCAACGCACTGGATGAGGCCATCGCCTTGCCCACCGATTTTTCGGCGCGTATCGCGCGAAACACCCAAATCTACCTGCAGGAAGAAACGGATATTGTACGGGGCGTTGATCCCTGGGCGGGCTCCTATTATGTGGAGCGCCTGACCCACGAAATCGCACACAAGGCATGGCAACATATCGAAGAAGTAGAGGCCCTGGGCGGCATGGCCAAAGCCATTGAAACCGGTATCCCGAAGATGCGCATCGAAGAGGCCGCCGCACGCAAGCAGGCGCATATCGACTCGGGCAAAGAAACCATTGTGGGGGTGAACAAATACCGACTGGAAAAAGAGGATCCGCTGGAGATATTGGAGGTAGATAATACGGCGGTGCGCTTATCGCAAATCGAGCGCCTGAACAAACTGAAGGCCGAGCGCAATAACGAAGAGGTTCAGTCCGCACTCGACGCCCTGACCAAGGCCGCCGAAACGGGAGAGGGTAATCTTCTGGCACTGTCGGTAGATGCCGCACGCAAGCGGGCGAGTTTGGGTGAAATTTCATACGCATTAGAAAAAGTTTACGGGAGGTATAAAGCAGTGATAAAATCAATTCACGGAGTTTATTCGTCGGAAGCACACGATGATAAACAGTTTCAGAAAGCGGTGGAGCTTTGCGATAAGTTTGCCAAAATAGAAGGCCGCCGGCCACGTATTATGATTGCCAAAATGGGCCAGGACGGACACGACCGGGGCGCCAAGGTGGTATCCACAGGCTATGCCGATATCGGCTTTGACGTGGATATCGGGCCCCTATTCCAAACACCGGAAGAAGCCGCACGCCAAGCCATCGAAAACGATGTGCACATTTTGGGCGTCAGCAGTTTGGCCGCCGGTCATAAAACACTGGTGCCACAGGTAATCGAAGAACTGAAAAAGCAAGGCCGTGAGGATATTATGGTCATTGTGGGCGGGGTAATTCCCTATCAGGATTATCAATTCCTGTATGATGCCGGGGCTATGGCTATTTTCGGGCCGGGAACCAAAATCGCAGATGCCGCCATCGAAATGCTGAATATTTTGCTTGAAAGCCGCAAGGGTGCGGATTAAATTTTGGGGATTTTTTTAAGTCGAGGTAATTCAAACTTTATATTAAAGGCGAATATTTCGTTCCGAGACATCGGGAGCGGTGGCTTTTGCCTTGATTGATTCTACTTAATCCGATAAATTAGCTCCGACCCGGCGGTATTCCGAAACGGTCATTCCGGTAATTTTCTTAAACTGATTGGATAAATACTGCACGCTGCTGTAGCCCATTTGGTAAGCAATTTCACTCAGACTCATTTCATCTTCTTTCAGCAGTTCTTTCGTTTTCTCAATCTTGTGTTGGATAATGTATTTCTCCAGCGTAATGCCTTCGTACTCAGAAAATATACTACTCAACTGCGGATAAGACATGCCGATTTTCCCCACCAGATAATCCGAATTACGAATAATGGAATTACTGTTTGCCGCATAATGAATCAGTTCAACTACCGCCGTTTTTATTTGCTCCACTATCCGCAAATTACGATCTTCAATCGCCTGCATTCCATTCTCCTGAGCTATTTTTTTGGCATTTTCAAAATCTGCCGGATTCTTAAGAACCACCAAACCGTTTTCCACCTTTACCACTTCCACACCGGCCCGGGCAAACTCCATCTCCAAAAGCTTGACACAGCAATGTCCCAGCATGCCTTTCAGATATAGTTTTGCGCCTTTCGGATTCATCAATCAGCCTTTATTATTGCTTGCAACAAATACAAAAATACGATATATTTTATCTTCGTGCAGTCATGGTAGATATTATTGAAAAATAATCGAACTTTTAACTAAAAAATCCCGGACACCTTAGTCATTCGGAAATTCGAGTCGCCTATAGCTACATTATCAGAAACTACGTAAAAAGCTCAGATTATTATTTGGGTACAGAAAGCAATGCGGGCCTGTCGTTCCGGCGGTTTATCAAAGACTAATCCTTCACCCGTTTCCAGCGCATGGTTTTTATCATCCAGCGGGGCAAAGACTTGTCGGGGTCTCGTTTTTTCAGGTTTATATTCCAGTTGAGGGCCTTGATAATCGGCACTTTGTGGGTTTCTACAAATTCGATGGGCGTACCGTCGGGATCGGAGATATAGGCAAAATGGCCTGCCGCCTCGCCCATATCAAAACTCTCGGAACTGTCCACGGTAAAGGGAAAACCCTTTTCTTTCACCTCTTCGCGCAGGGCGTCCATGCCAATGATATCGAAACAGATATGAATAAATCCGGGATCGCCCCAGATGCGATTTTCAAATATTTTACGGCCGGTTCCGTCCATCCATTGCACCAATTCGATTTGCGTGGGGCCCAACAAAGGAGCAAATCCTCCGCTGCGATTTTCGGAGTGTTTCAATAAAACACGGCGTACTTTACGGTCGCC